>DATBHS010000162.1:0-11809 GCA_036557345.1 Bryobacteraceae bacterium | reverse complement strand
TGCGGTTCGCGGAGACCGGCCGCTAAGGTATCTCTGCTTTGAAAGAGATTCCGGCCGCGAAGACTGCATCGAAATGTAGTTGAGGTGAACATTGACTGCCAGGCGTGTTGGCCTCATTGTGCTTTTCCTCGGCGTTCTCGCTGCCCAGAGCGCCTGGACGCAGGCCATTCCTCCCGGCCCTTCGTCAGCTCCGGCAAAGCCAGAAGTTCCCCAGGATGCTCTTGGCCGCACCACGCCGCGAGGGACGGTGCGTGGCTTCTTAAGTGCTGCCGGCAAAGGAGAGATCGACACCGCTGCGCGCTACTTAAGTACCAGGCTGCGCGGCGAACCTGCTACTGCGCTGGCGCACAAGCTTTTCGTAGTCCTGAACAGTCGACTGCCCGGCCGGCTTAACGAGATCAGCGATCGGGCGGAAGGTTCTCTGCCATATCCCGGCGAGCCGGGGAAGGACGTTATCGGAACCATCAGCAGCGACATCGGCAATGTGGACGTTCTGGTCGAGCGTGTCGAGCAGAAGGACGCCGGCCCAATCTGGTTGTTTTCGCGAAAGACTCTTGACGAGGTCCCTGAGCTTTATGCCGAGGTAAGTAGCGAGGCGGGCGGAAACCGGTTCACTAAATTCCTTCTGGAAACACGCATCGCGCATATCGCACTGATCCACTGGCTCGCACTTTTCGTCGGTCTGCCTCTCCTTTTTCTTCTCGGGGCGCGCCTCAATCGTGTGCTCAGCCCTCCCCTAGGGCGCCTGCTTCTGCGGCTGAACAAGAACCCCGCCTTGCGAGATCCCGAGTTTTTGTCGATTCCGGTTCGACTTCTGCTGCTCGCCGCAGCTATTTACTGGATGCTCTCCGCGATCGCTCTGCCGATCCTGGCTCGTCAGTTCTGGTCCAGCATCGCTGCGATCACTGTGATTGTTGGCATCGTGTGGCTCATTATCCGGCTGAACGGCTGGTTTGAAACCAAGATTCGCGTTCGTCTCGGGCGTCGCCATCGTACGGGTGCGCTCTCTATGTTGCGGTTCGCGCGCTCGGCGGTCGACGGTCTTATCATTTTCGTGGGGTTGCTTGTTGTTTTTCATTACTTCGGAATTAATGCCACAACCGCGTTAGCGGGCCTCGGCGTCGGTGGTATAGCCGTAGCCCTCGCTGCGCAAAAGACCTTGGAAAACGTCATCGCCGGCGTTTCACTCATCTCCGACAAGGCGATCCGTGTCGGGGATTTTCTCAGAGTCAGCGGCACACTAGGCACCGTTACCGATATCGGCCTTCGCTCGACACGCATCCGCACTTTAGATAGAACCGTGGTCAATGTGCCGAATGGACAAATCGCAAACGCAAGTCTTGAAAATCTATCGCTACGCGA
Source organism: Bryobacteraceae bacterium (assembly GCA_036557345.1). Lineage (GTDB taxonomy): Bacteria > Acidobacteriota > Terriglobia > Bryobacterales > Bryobacteraceae > Bog-105. Next base: position 10,447 of record DATBHS010000162.1, on the reverse strand, counting down.
CCAATTTTGGTTCCATCACACCGTGCGTCTCACCTACGAGACGACCGTAACGCAACTGCGCTCCATCCTTGCGGGGCTTACGAATCTGTTGTTGCGAAGTTCTGCCGTTGAAGAATCATCCGCCCGTGTCCGGTTTCTGGGCTTCGGCGAATCGTCGCTTGATTCGGAGATTTTCGCCTATGTGTACGCCCGTGATTGGCCTGACTTCCTCAGATTGCAGGAAGAGCTTTTACTCCAGGTTATGGATCTTGTCGAGGCAGCCGGCGCGAGGATAGCACTCCCCTCCCGAATAACATATCTGACGGGCTCTGTGTCAACAGAAATCGGCACAGACGTGGCAGCCCAAACCACCGACGAAGGCAGCGAGGTCAGAACTAAGCCCAGAAAACTTGCCCCTAAACCACTTGCGACGCGAAAGGCAGGAGCTTCGGAATACGGAGGTTGAGCTTCCTCGAAAAAGTTACATCCACGTGCAGACCCCAGTCATCTTGTTGACGATCTCGGAGGCTGATCAGGCGGCATCCGGTTGATAACCGTTTATGAGGATTGTCCATGAAATGTCCCGTCCTTCCAGTAACTTTCGTCATTTTTTGCGTTAGCGCCGCATCCGGCTGGGCTCAAGCACCGGATCTGAATCAGCTGAAGAGTAAGCTCGACCAACTCGATCGGGAGATGCAAGAACTGAAGCAGCAGATCGCGGCGGCACAAGCGGCACAGCCGTCGGCAGTCCCAAAGGCTTCACCAACCACACAAACACCGGAACAACCATCTCAGACGCCTGCGGGTGCAACCGCGGAGCAGGTGAATAGTCAGCCGGCTCCTAATCCTAGTGTTCCCGAACTGGGATCGACGCGCATGGACATTTATGGCGCTGCCATGTTTGACACCGGCTACGAAGGTAAGAGCAGTAACCCTGACTGGTTCGATGTGCTCCGGCCAACTCAGCTGCCGTCCTACTCCGGCCAGTACGGACCGGGCGGCAACTGGTTTACGTCGGTTCGGCAGTCCCGCTTTGGCGTGAAGACGTATACACACACCAGCCTGGGCGAACTCAAGACCATATTTGAGTTCGAACTGTTTGGAACCGGCGTGGACGCCGGACAGACAACGTTCCGCCTGCGCCATGCCTGGGGCGAGCTTGGGCAGATCGGAGCCGGCCAGACCTGGAGTACGTTCATGGATCCGGACGTGTTTCCCAACTCGGTTGAGTACTGGGGTCCGAACGGAATGGTCTTCTTCCGTAACGTTCAGTTACGTTGGACCCCATGGCACAAAGGCGACTCGAACTTCATGGTCGCAATCGAGCGACCGGGCGCATCCGGCGACGGCGGCGTTTATCGCGATCGTATCGAGCTTCAGAACATACAGCCACACTTTCGTATGCCGGACTTCTCGGCACATTATCGCTACAGCAGCGAATGGGGCCACTTTCAGGTGGCCGGCATCGTGCGCGAGATCAGGTGGGACGACCTCAATCCGGTCAACTTCAACCTCTCGGGAAGCGACGTCGGCTGGGGTGTGAACCTCAGTGGCAGTATCAAGGTCTCGAAGCACGTGGCACGGCTGCAGGCCGTGTATGGCGATGGGATTGAGAATTACATGAACGACGCGCCCGCCGACATCGGGGCCCAGAACAACCTTTCGAACCCGCTGAAGCCAATCTACGGTAAGGCGCTGCCGGTGCTGGGAATTGTGGCGTTCATGGACTTTAACTGGAACAAGTACTTTACGAGTACCGCTGGATATTCGCTGGTGCAAATCACAAACTCGACCGGATCATCGCCTTCTGATTACCACCGTGGGAATTATGCATTGGCGAATCTTCTCTATTACCCCGTTGAAAACATGTTCCTGGGTCCCGAGTTGCAGTGGGGTGACCGCACCAATTGGCACGACGGCTTCCACGCCAACGATTGGCGCATCCAGTTCTCGGTCAAATACAACTTCAAGTACCAACTGGGTGGAACGAAATGAGTCCGCGAAAGCATATGATCGGCCCAGATCCATCGACAACGGTGTATGACTTACAAATAACTCGTTAGGCGCTAAGCGAGTTATCACGAATCAAACGTACCAGGAGAAATAAATGTCTGACAAGAATCCTAAATCGAGTGATCGAGAGGCTCAAGCGTCTGCGGAAGATAGGCTGGGGTCCACGGCCGAACTAACATCACAGCCGTTTCCTCCGGGTGTAGATCGTAGAGCCTTCTTGATGCGGAGTGCTCTGATCGGTGCTACCGCCGTGATGACCGGCTGCGCTGTTTCTCGTCAAGAGAAAGCCGAGAGTTCCAAGGCGGCAACACCACCGACGCCGCAGCTTTCTCCGGACCTGGAGGTAGTGAAGGAGCAAAAAGGGCCCGTAATGACGATTCTGGACGAGTTCTACAAAGTGGGACCCGGACCTTCAAGTTCGCATACGATCGGCCCGATGCGCATCACCTACGACTTCTATCAGCGTTGTACGAAGCTGCCGGGTGATCAACTCGCCAAGTCGACGGCGCTGAAGGTGTATCTATATGGCAGTTTGAGCGCCACGGGTAAGGGGCACGGTACCGAGCGCGCCGCGCTCGCCGGACTGGTCGGAAAGGAACCTGCGACCGTCGATCCTGCGTTTCTTGACGGCTTGCGCGACCAGCCAAATCAGTCATTCCCAGTACAGCTCGGTTCTAAAACTGTAAACGTCACGCTCCAGGACATCGTTTTCGGCCCCGTGGAAGGCGACTTTCCACATCCGAATACGATGAGGTGCAAGCTCATGGGCTCCGGAGACAACGTGATCTTCGAGAAGGAGTATTACTCTGTGGGCGGCGGATTCATAGAGTGGAAGGACTACACGCCCCCCAAGAAGAACCCTCCGAAGTATCCGTATACAAACATGAAGGAACTGCGACAGCACGCCGAGCAGAACCATCTCTCTATTGCGCAGGTTGTGCTGGCAAACGAGATGGCGATTCCAGGGAGAAGCCAGGAGGAGGTCTACGCCTTCATCGACAAGATCACGGGCGCGATGGTCGCCATCGTGAAATCGGGACTCAATGCTCCGGAAGGCAGCCTCTTGCCGGGGCCGATTAAGCTGCAATCCAAAGCCGCGACGGTCTACAAACGCGCCCAGGACGATAAGTTCCAGTCGGACCGGGGAATCGGTACTTTGTCGGCATACGCTCTGGCGGGCTCGGAGGAAAACGCACGTGGCCACCTCGTTGTCACCGCGCCTACAGGAGGTTCCGCCGGAGTCCTGCCTGCGTTGGTGTATGGGTTAGGCGAAGGCGGCCGCAAACTTTCGCAGGGCCAGATTCGGCAAGGCATGCTTGCGGCAGCGGCGATCGGGTACCTCTGCAAGCACAACGCGACGCTGGCTGCGGCCGAGGGCGGCTGTCAGGCGGAGATCGGCGTCGCCTCGGCGATGGCGGCGGCACTGGTCGCTACCGCTTACGACGCCAATCCTCGAATTGTCGAGAATGCGGCAGAGTCGGCGCTGGAGCACCATCTGGGTATGACCTGCGACCCGGTTGCCGGATACGTGCAAGTGCCATGCATTGAGCGATGCGCCTTCGGCGCTGTAAAAGCCTGGACCGCCTGGGCGATTGCCAGCAATGAGATCGAATCGAGGCACCGACTAGATTTGGACGCGACTATCGCGGCAATGGCCCAAACTGCAAAGGACATGAACAGCAAGTACAAGGAAACCAGCCAGGCCGGACTCGCGCTCTCCGTAACTCTCTGCTGATCGATGGAACTCGAAGTTACACCGGCATTCCCCACTCTTATCGGCCAACTGCGAGTGCCGGACCCTGAGCTTATGAATAAGGACTTGCGAGACCTGGTCCTTGCGGAGGAGACGGAATATTCGAGTCTAGGTCGTAGCAATATCGGGGGCTGGCACTCACGTCCCGACTTCCTCGCGAAGTCGCACTCGGCAATATCGGCTCTGAATACTTGGCTGAAGTGGGCGCTCCGTCGAGTGATCGACACCAGCGTCGGAGCGAATGCTTTCCAGGGTACCCTGTCAGTCTCCGCCTGGGCAACGGTCTGTCGTTCCGGAGCGTATCACGCGCCTCACTCTCATCCGGATAGCGCTTGGTCTGGAGTTTATTACGTGGATCCCGGAAGCGACGCGCCCGATCAGCCCCTCAGCGGCGTCTTAGAGTTTCTCGATCCGCGAGCAGGCGTAGACGCTGTAACTGCGCCCGGCGATCCATATGGCAAGCCTTTCCGGATCCGGCCGCAAGCCGGATTGCTCGTCGTGTTCCCTAGCTGGCTCTTTCATTGGGTTCACCCATATAGGGGTGACAGACCCCGTGTTGCGGTTTCCTTCAACGCCACGCTCGCCTGCGTTGCCGAAGCTCCAGACCACCTCGAAGCGGCGCGACACAAGCGTCTTGGCGGCGTGCCAACAGCGAATGAGCTGACGGCGGCAGTTACATGGACTCCGAACTGACCTTCCCCAGAAGAACAAAGCTCATGTGGACTCGTGCTTTCTTTATCAAATTCTGGGCCGTATTCTCATTGGCATCGATAATGTTGGTGGCGCCTTTATCCCGCGCACAGGATCAGCAGCCTTCGCCGTCCGATCTCGAGAATGAAGTCAAGGAAGTGCGCAGCGAGAATAGCGCGATCCGTGAGCAACTGCGCAAAATGCAGGAGCAGCAGGACGAACTACTGCGCGTGGTCGGTGATTTGCGGCGGCAGATTAACGGACAACCTCCAATGGCGGCGCACGAACCTCTTTCTTCTCGCACACTAGCCAGCAAGCCAGCACAAACGGCCCCAAGTGATACCCCGGCAGCGAACCCCGCGTTGAATACCTCACCGGCGGTGACAGAATCCGCAAGTACTTTCGGACAGCCGGAATCCGTTCCCGCACCACAGACAAACGAAGAGCGTTATAGAGATGGAATCGTAATCTGGCAAACTTCAGAAGACGCTAAGGTGCCTTTCCTGCTGAAGTTCAACGTCAATACGCAGCTCCGATATCTCAACACTCTTGACAGCAACGCTTCTTTCACTGACCACCTGGGCGTTACCCACGATGTTCATCGGCGTAACGATATCACGGTAAATCGCGCAATGTTCATATTAGGCGGCTACATTTTCGACCCGAGGGCGATATATAGCTTTACCGTCTGGACATCCGCCGGTGCTGCTTCGATCGTCGTAGCCGGCAACATTGGCTGGCGCTTCAACAAGGCTTTAACGCTCACAGCGGGTTACACTGGCGTTCCAGGCAGCCGATCACTGGTTGCCACGTTCCCATTTTTTACGTCAACCGATAGGAGCATGGCTGACAACTTCTTCCGCCCGGGGTTCACTCAGGGCGCGTGGGCGAACGGGGAACTCGTGAAGGGACTGAATTATCTGGCGTTCGTCGGCAACGGTCTCAATACCCTGAGTATCACGGCTAACAAGATCGATACGAATCTGGTGACTTCCGGAAGCGTCTGGTGGGAGCCGCTAGGGTCCTACGGGGCATCCGGTAAATCGCGCAACATGTACGATGACTATTTCTCCTCCAGAAAAGTTCGCGTTCGGCTGGGGGGCGCGTTTACGCGATCCCGGGAGAACCGTTTTTCAGATCTCGATCAATCCAGTCCCGAGAATACCTCAATATACAATTCCGACGGCGTGCAGGCCTTTGCAACCGGAGCGTTTGCGCCGGGTGTAACACTACAGGATGCCACGTATAAGTTGTTGGCGGTTGACGGCGGTATCAAATGGAACGGGCTTGCGGTCAACGGGCAATACTTCTTCCGCTGGCTGGGTGATTTCGTAGCCGACGGACCGCTGCCGCTCCCATCCACATTCGACCAAGGCGGCGAGCTTTCGGCGAGTTACTTTGTCAAGCCGAAAAAGTTGATGCCGTATGCCCGCACCTCGTGGGTGCACGGGCAGTTCGGCAACTCTTATGAGTATGGAGCCGGACTAAAGTGGCATTACCTTCCGACCGAGCGACTCTGGTTCAACACAGAAGTGTTCCGGATCAACAAAGCTCCTTATAGCGGGGCCTTTACTCCCTATACTGCAGGTATGACGGGCTGGGTGCCGATGGTGCAGGCGCTCCTGGCTTTTTGATGACCATCCGTTTCTGGCATTCGCTTGGGCGCCATTGTTACAGTTCCTGTTCACTTTTTTGGGGTGTGATGAAATTTCTTATAAATCGTAGCTTTGCAGAGCAAGTTATGTATATCCAGAGAATGCCACTTACATCAGCTATAGCGGCAACACTGTTAACTATGCCAGTTGCTTCGCTGCCGCTTTCGGCCCAGCGCCGCAGCCCAGTTGCTCCGCGGGAAGAACTGTTGAAGGCTGCGGTGAACGACGCGTATCAGATGTTTAAGAGCGACGCTACGGGAAAGAATGCCGATTACATACCATATTTGGCTAAGGTCGATTCAAGGCTTTTCGGAATAGCTGTCGTCACAACCGACAACAACGCTTATACACTTGGCGACATTAGTTACTCATTCTCGATTCAGTCGATATCGAAAGTGTTTACCCTTGCGCTTGCGATGGAGGAGCTCGGAGTCGACAAGGTATTCGAAAAGATCGGCAACGAGCCAACCGGCAGGGCTTTCAATTCCGTTTTAGCGGTAGTCGACATGCCGACCCACACGGGGAACGGGCTCGTCAACGCGGGGGCCATTGCGACGACTAGCCTGGTCTCAGGAAAGAGTGCAAACGAAAAGTGGAACAAAATATTGGCGTACTATGGCCAGGCTGCGGGCGAGAAGTTATCACTGATTGATGAGGTGTACCAGTCAGAAGCGGCGACGAATCAGGGCAACCGGGCGCTTGCAGCATTGCTGCTGAAATATGACCGTATTTATGCCGATCCGCTGGAATCAGTCGACATCTACACCAAGCAGTGCTCGGTTGGAGTCAATGTAAAGCAACTTGCCCAGATGGGAGCGACTTTGGCGAACAACGGCATCAATCCTGTCACGGGCGATCGCGTCATGAAGGCCGAAGACATACCGGAAATTCTATCCGCGATGACCATGGCTGGCCTCTACGATGGATCCGGTGGTTGGGCCTGGCATGTCGGGCTGCCCGCGAAAAGTGGAGTGGGCGGGGGCATTCTGGCCGTTGTTCCGGGAAAAGGAGCAATAGCCGTGTTCGCGCCTCGGCTCGATGAGGCGGGGAATAGCGTGAAGGCACAGAAAGTAATTACGTATGTAGCCCATAAGCTCGACCTAAACCTCTTCTCTCCAGGATCGGTTGGCCTACCGCAGTAAATGGCAGAGGACCTGGTTCTTGAGTGGCTTATGAAGCCGTTAAGATCGACTATTTATTTGCGATCGGTTCTGTTGGTCATCGCAGTCTGCTCAGCCAGGTTGCTGGCGGCGAGCACGCAGACGAACAATGTCGAATTCAACGACTGCCACTTCCATTTGACCAATTACATCCAGCAAGGAACGAACATCCACGATTTCCTGAACATTATTGGGACGAGCGTTGGTCGAGTGGCAATATTCGGTATTCCCCTGCAGCAGCAATGGTCGTACCGGGTCGATGGCGCTAAGGCGCCAGCATATTACTTAAACACGGACGCTCCGTTGTATTACTACTCGTTCACGGATGCCTGGATAGCCATGGCGTACAAATCATTGACCGAAGAACAGCGCTCGCGTCTCGATCCGATGATCACGGGATTTAATCCGACGGACATGTACGCCGCCGATCACATTCGCCGCGTGCTCCAGACCTTTCCGGGCGTGTTCACCGGTATCGGCGAATTCTCGATTCACAAGGAATTTGTGTCCGCGAAAATCGCTGGCGAAGTGGCGAGTCTGCAGGACCCGGCACTCGACCGGATCCTGGACTTCGCCGGAGAGGTTGGCCTGGTAGTTTTGATCCATAACGACATGGACGTTCCATTCGCAAAAGAGGGCTCCCAGCCGGCATACCTCAATCAGATGAAGGCGGTTTTCAAGCAGCACCCGAACACGACCATTATCTGGGCGCACACGGGTATGGGCCGCGTTGTGCGCCCAATTAAGAATCATGCAGCCAATGTAGAGGAGATCCTGCGCGATCCCACCTTTGGCCACGTATATTTCGATATTTCCTGGGATGAAGTCGCGAAGTATATTGTCGCGAGTCCGGAAGCGACAAGGATCACCGCTGATCTGATCAACCGCTACCCGGATCGGTTCCTGTTCGGTACCGATGAGGTTGCGCCTCGCGACTGGGCTATGTATTCGAGAGTGTTCTACCAGTACAAGCCATTATGGAACTTACTCAGCGCCGAAGCAAGTCTAAAAGTTCGGCGAGGAAACTACGAGCGGATCTTTGACGAGGGCCAGCGTAAGGTCCGAAGTTGGGAGAACGCTCATGCAAGCGGAATTAGGCCGGACAAGGAGCGGCCATAACTATGAAATCGACTAGGAAGCGTATTCGAAGAACGATGGGAGGGGCATTAGTAACGTTAGCGTGCGCGGTGATACTGACGGACGCTGCGGTCATCTCCCCTGGAGTAAAAACAGAGATCAAAGGAAGAATCAACAAACGCGATGTGGACACGATCGTCGTTCGCGACGCGAACGACATGGATACAGTCGTCTTGCTGACCGACAACACGACGATCAAATCGAACAAAAAGGGCTTGGGCGTTTTCCGCCGCGGCAAGAATTTTGAGGCGACGAGTCTCCTGCGTGGCTTGATGGTGAGCGTCCAAGGGACCGGTAACACGGACGGGCAGCTGGTAGCCCAAGAGATCAGATTCAGTGATGCGGACTTAAAGGACGTCATGACGGTCCAGTCCCGGGTTCAGCCGGTCGAAGAAGAACAAAAGCGGCTTTCAGGCAAACTGGATGAGACGGCAAGCGAGGCCGCCCGAGCGAATGAGAGCGCTGATGCCGCGCACAAGCGTCTTGACTCCGTTAATGATCGAATTACCGGCCTGGACGACTTTGTTGTAGCCGAGAGAGTATCTGTCTACTTCCCTATAAACAAGTACACGCTTACGGATAGCGACAAGAAGTCGCTTGATGCTCTCGCGACGAAAGCGTTAGCAATGAAGGGTTATGTCATCGAGGTTGCCGGCTTTGCCGACTCGACGGGCGATCCCGACAAGAACTTGGCCTTAAGCCAGCGCCGGGCGGATGCCGTAGTTCAGTACTTGACGATTGCTCACAACATTCCGCCGCGGCGGATCGTCACGCCGATCGGATACGGCGACACACGCAGCCAGAACGGAAAAACGTCTGACTCGCAACGTCTGGATCGTCGCGTTGACACGAAGATCCTGGTTAACAAGGGCCAGGCGTCTTAGGAAAAAGGCCCGTTTAAGAAGCTCTCACGGTCAATTAGACGGGCCCGTGTGCGTGGCGGGCCCGCCGAGTCAATTGGAAGCGGCTGCCGCTGCGTTTGCAACGCGCACAATGGTGCAGGTCAGCTCTTTTCCGCTCGCCGTCTTCAGCTTGCCCTTATCGCCGTTGACCTGATAATGCACAGCGCTCCCGACGACGAAATCGGTTGCCTTTACTGATGTCTTCTCTCCGGTTCGGCACGTGTAGTCCTTGCCGGTTGAGGACACGAAAGAAAAGTCGTACCGCTGATGTTTGTGCTTTTTGTCGGTTGTGCCTGCAGGTTGCACGTCTTTCAGCGTGGTGGTTCCTGACTCCTTTGTGGCCGCTACCATGCTCCCCGTGACCATTACGAATGCCGTAAGTGCAATCAATCTCTGCATTTCTCTAACCTCCGGGCTGGACGGCCGGTCGACTTTTTCAATTCGTACTGTATGAGATCATACCGTCTCTTTCGGTACGTGTATTGCGGATTCCTTAACAGACACAACAGGCGCCCGGAGTTGGCTTTAGACCGGCTCCAAAGAAGAGACGTCTCAATGACACGACTGCCTAGGAATTCCGTCGTGTCTTTGCCAAAAACAGACGCGGTCCGGGCAGGGGGTTCATTGGAACTGCCATGTGCCGGGACGAGTATAGGAGAATCTGGCAGGCTCACTTCGTGTCAAGTCGATGGGAACAAAGAAGGCGGCCCACCTTGCTACAGGCAAAAGCGGGCCGTCGGCAGGAACATTTTGTCGGATTAACAGAATCGGCGAATCATGCGAAGGCTGAGCCCGAGCCCGAGTGAAACGAGCCCGAGCAGCCCTATGAGCGGCGTCACGCTCCCAGTCTTCGGGAGTTGCGTTGGCGCCGGTTCTGCTGATGCAACGGAGGCGGGAGCTGCGGGGGCTGCAGGAGCTGCAGCCGGCGGTCGCCGCTCTTCGACAACCAGAATTGGCGCATCCGCCGGAGGCGCGGGCGGGGGCGGCGGCATCGTTCCCGTCAACTGGCGCTGCTGGTCGACGACCGTCTCAGGAACTTCAACGACCTTCGTCGCTGAGATCATCATTCCCTTTTTCAGTCCAAAAGCATCCGTTTGCTGCCCATTGACAGTGAACTTCTGGCCCTTTGGGATCTTGAACCGCTGATTGGTACCGTCT
>DATBHS010000161.1:0-40057 GCA_036557345.1 Bryobacteraceae bacterium | reverse complement strand
GCAGTTCCGAAGGCGGGGCCTTGCTGCAGTCGGCGTAGAATGGGCTTTGGCAACTACTGCCTACAACATCACGCGCCTTTTCCAACGGCGAGCTACCGCCTAGAATCTAACCTTCTGCGTTCGCAGCTATGCACCCGCCCTCAAACGAATCCTCGATCCACCCTAAATCTACTTCACCCAGAGTCCGAGCAATCGGAGCCTTACAAATATTGGCCTCGCCCGTTTTCACACAAACTCATTCGGGAGCGGTCGGCCCTATGTCCGCGAACCCTCACTTCTCTTGCACGCGCTGAAAAGGCGCAATACTGGGCGGATCGTGATCCGGTTCAAGTAGCAGGAGCTTCCGCGTTGGAAAGTATCGAATGAGCTTCTCATTCTCAGTTGGCCCGAGGTCCCGAGCGTAGACGACACGCGAAGCGTCGATCTCGGCTCCGTTCCATACCCATTCATCCTGGTAACGATGATGGGCCGAGTAGCGAACAAACACGAGCAGTTGTCCAGGCATAGCTGCCAGCTGCCTTTGCACTTCGATCCGGCGTTGCTGGCGGCCGCCCTCGATCGAATCCCATGTCTCGTATCGCAAAACCGAGTAGGCAGCTGGATTTTCGAAAAGATGTAAGGCGTACCAGGTAGTGAACTCAGCGACGCAAAGGAGGACGAGCACGCGCACGATTTCGGTGCCTACAGGAGTGCCTCGAATGTATAGCCTGCTGAGCTGTTGCAGTCCGATGACACTGACCAGCACGAAGAGGCATGTCACGGCTGCGAGGTAGTGGAGCAGCAAATACGGGAACAGATTTGTGCCAAGCGCGAAAATTGCAACCGTGGCCGTCACCCAAAGTAGTCTTCTGTTGCGAAGCGCGAAGAGAAACGCGATCAGCGCGATATAGAGCGGCGGGAGAAAAAAGAATCGGTAATAGCGGACGCGGTACTGAAGCCGGAGCAGGAAACGTAAGGCCGTGTCAGTTCCGGCGCCGTGCATCAGCGCTTGCGCTTTGTAGTCGAGTTCCTGCTGGGGCGTCAGCGCTGCATGTGGTGTCGGATTCGGTTGAATTGTGAGCGAAGCAGGTACTCCGTATTGATAGCGGCTCAATTGCTCGGGCAGCGTGGTCCAGTTGTGCGTGACAGCCCGATTGTGGAGCAGGATTAGTCCAACCACGGGGAATACCGCAAGCAGCGTGCGGGCAACCCCTTGGAAGAGTTTCGGCCGGGATTCCCGCTGGAAAAAAGAAGGCAAAAGAAACAGAACCACGGCAGCGAAAAGCAGCAGAGACTCGAACTGGCGTACGAGCATGTGCGCTCCGAAGCCAACTCCCAAGAGAACGGCATAGCGCGTGCGCCAGCCATCGACCAGTCGCGGCAGAGCGCCGAATACCAGACATCCGGCCGCCGCGGGAAGCGCTCCGCCCCAATACGAGTTCATCCATTGGTTGAGCGGACCGAACTCCATCACTGCCAGAAAACCGCCAAGAAGAGCCCAGACCGGCGTCACCCAACCGCGCAACATCCAGTAGCACAGCCCGCAAAAAGCGCCGGCGGCCACCAGTACTCCAGTCCATGGCTCGCCCGAAAGCAATTTACCGGCGGCGAGCACGATGCCCTGGCCGAGAGGATAGATGGAGCTGTATGTCGGCCGCTGTAGCTCGAAGAAAGTCTCGAAGAACTGAGGGAGCGGATGCGGAGGATTTGCCAGCCGGCCATGCAGCAGAGTGTCGGCGACGAGCAAGTGGCTGAATTCATCATAAATTTCAGGCGTAGGAGCCGGGTGATGGGGAAGCAGCAAAAGCCGGAGTGCACCCGGCAGGATAAAAAGCAAAACCATGCAGAGCCCTGTTCTCGTGGCAAGCGCTGTGAAGACGCGCTGAACCGTCGGGCTCCAGATGAATGCCGCGAGAATAAAGATGCCGGTCAGAATCGCGAGCAGCCAATCGGCCGGAGCGAATCCCAGGGGGTTGCTTGCTGGCATCAGCGCACGGCAATGCCGATTGCAATTAACGAAGTCGGCGGCCAGGGAAGGTGGCGATCGATCCGGCGCAAGATAGGAACCAGCAGATCGAATTGATGTAATTGCAACCGGCTGAGCGTTCGCCGGCGCAGTATGCGGCTGTTCAGGTACCAGCCGGGCCAGGTAGCGCGATTGAAGGGTACAAGCTGTTCCACTCGGAACCCGGCGGCGCTCATCTTGCAACTGAGCTCTTCGACGGTATACCGGCGCTTATGCTCGAGTACTTCGTCCATGCTTCCAAACGCCTGCGGACCTTGTGGGACGAGAAGAATCGCTCTTCCGCCAGGCCGAAGGCATGCGCGGATGTTTTTCAGGCCTCCGAGGTCGTTGGTCACGTGTTCCAGCACGTTCAGACACACAACCGTGTCCGCGCTTTCGCGAAATCGCGCCGCATCCACCTCGTCGGAAAAATCGCAGAGCGCAATCCTGATGTTAGGATGCTCCCCTATTCGCGACCGAAGCTCACAAAGATGTTCTCTGTCCGTATCGGTAGCTGCGTATGCGTTGCCGCGGGACGAGAGCAGTACGGTCAGATTCCCGATTCCTGCGCCGAGTTCAAGAATCTCTCCAACCAGCCAAGGCGAAATCGTATCGGCCATCCACCGGTTAAAGTGCTTTGCGGAGGCCATGGCCACCAGCATGTCCGCTGCAGGATCGATATGGGCCCGGCTGATGAACCGGCTGCGAAGGATAGACCCGAATGCGGCAAGCCCATCGCGCGCGCGGATCTTTTTCCCTTGCTCTCTGGTGCGGCCGCGATACGAAACCGGCACTTCGATGATTCGCGCGTGGCGCTTCGCAAATTGAATGATCAGTTCGGGATCCAGTCCGAATCTGTCGCTATGCAGCGGAACACTCCGCGCCAGTGAAGCTCGAAAGGCTTTATAGCCGGTTTCGACGTCAGTCAACTTCATGGCGGTCGCCAGCCCCACAAACTTCGTAATCGTCTGGTTTGCTATGCTCTGCCAAAAGCCGAACAACCGGTGCTGCGCGGCGCTTAGGATCCGCGAGCCTAGCACGACATCTGCTTGGTCGTCCAAAAGAGGGCTCAACAGGACAGGATAGTCCACGGGATCGTATTCGAAGTCAGCATCCTGAATCAAGCAGAAATCGCCTCTCGCATGCGAGATTGCTGTGCGGATCGCGGCGCCTTTTCCGCGGTTCGTGTCATGCCGCAGCAGCTTCAGGCAGACGGCCGGATGGGCGCGACAGAACTCCTGGAGCGCGGGATAAGAATTGTCGGAGGAACCGTCATCCACTACCACGAGTTCCGCCTCGATTCCTTTGGCTTTAAAATACGCCGCTGGGGCCTCGACTACGTGATCCAGCACGGCTGAGATCGAGTGCGCCTCGTTGTAGATCGGGATCAGGATGGACAGACGCGTCAGTCTCATAGGGCCTCAGTGCGGGTGGACGCGCGTCGGGTTCGAGCAGCCACACCTTGCGATCGGCGTAATATCGCAACAGCTTTTCGTTTTCAACCGAACCCAGATCATTGGCCCATACAATCTGGGCGGCATCGATATCAGCGGCATTGTGAATCCATTCGCGGAAGCGGTGAGACGGGGAATATCGCACAAAGACAAGCTGCTTGCCGATTGCGCGGCGCAGTTGGTCTTGAATTGCAATTCGATGCTCGGGATCTCCGTAGTTGATGAAATTCCAGCTCTGATAGACGGAAACCGGCAACAGCTCGTTGCCCCCGTACGCGTGCAAGCTGAACCAGAAGAGGAACGACACACCACACAGGAGTAGCGTGTACTGAGCAGCAGCCTCCCCAGCTCGTATCGAGAAGACACGCATCCGGCTGAGATTTTCCAGCCCCCGAACGCTCAACAGAAGGAAGAGACAGGTCACGGCCGCAATGTAGTGTGGAAAAAAGTACGGGTAGAAATTCGTTCCGGCTGCGAACAGAGCTATTGTCCCCGCGGCCCAAATGTAGCGCCGATGCCGCAGGCTCGGTAAAAATGCAATGAGAGCGAAATACAGAGATGGCAACACGAAGAAGCGAAGAAAGCGGAAGCGGTATCCGAGGCGAGCAAAATAGCTTGAAACGCTCTCAACGCCGGGGCCGTGTATTGCCGCTTGCGCCCGGTAGTCGAGCTCTTGCTCACGAGTAAGCGGCTGGTGCGGCGTGGGGTTAGGCTGAAATGTAAAGGTCGTAGGGACGCCGTATTGGTAACGGCTCAGCATGTATGGCAGCGTAGTCCAGCTCTGCGTCACTGCCTTATTCTGAAGCAGCGTCAGGCCCAGCCCGCCAACGACAACACAGGCAGCCGTCGATGCTGGCTTCGCCAGTAAAGCAAGCTTCCTGCGGAATGCAAGAAGCGCATAGGCTACGGCGCTGATCGCAAGGAACACTGCCTCGAACGGTCGCGTCAACAGCGCAATCCCCAGGCCCAGACCAAGCAGCAGCCCGTAACGCCTGCGGGCCTCTCGTTCCAGCCGCGGCAGCGACCCAAAGACCAGGCACCCGGCGCATGCCTCCACGCTTCCGCCCCAGTAACTGTTTACCCACGCGTTGAGAACACTGAACTGGATCACTGCTAACAGCCCACCAAGAAACGCCCATGTCGGCGCGGTCCATCCGCGCAACATCCAATAACAAAACGCACAGAAAGTTCCTGTGGACACTAGCACTCCTGCCCAGAAGCTCTGGAAAATGATCCGGCCGAAGGCCAGTGCGATTCCTTGCCCCAACGGATAGATCGAAGAATACGTAGGCTGCTGCAAAACGAAAACCGCTTCGAAGAACTGATGAAGAGTGTTCGTGGGATTGGCGAGCCGCAAGTGCCGGAGTGTATCGCCCAGCAGAATATAGCTGAAATCGTCAGCGCCTGCCGGCACGGGAACCGGGCAATGGGGCAAAAGCCCCAGCCGGAGCACAACTGGTAGCGCGAACAGCAGGCACATGCTCGGCAAGGTTCGTATGGCAATTTGAGCTGCGTACGGGGCAAGCCACGCGCGCGCGATCAGAAGCATTGCGAGCAGCAGCGCGATCGCCAGCACGATCCAATCGCTTGCGCCGAAACCGATCGGATTGCGCATCGGCAGGAACGAGCGAAAGATGTGGAATAAGTACATGAGGCAAGGCCTCGCTGCGCATCGAGACGAAAGATGTCTTCAGCCGGAATGTTTCACGCGGAGATCTTCTCCGAGCATCTGTTTCGGCTTTTCCAGGTTGAATATTCCCAGAATCGTGGGAGCGATGTCTCTCAACGCGCCATTCTGCCGGAGCCGCACGTCATCGTTTGACGCGAAAATGAGCGGCACCGGGTTGGTCGTGTGGTACGTATGCGGCCCCTTCGTAACCGGATCTACCATCATTTCTGCGTTGCCGTGATCGGCGGTGACAAGCCACGAGCCTCCGCTGCGTCTCAGCGCTTTATGGACTTCCGCGAGTCCGGCGTCTACCGCCTCACATGCGCGAACCGTGGGTTCCAGCTTGCCCGAATGCCCAACCATGTCCGCATTCGCGTAATTCATCACGATCACGTCAAAATCGGCTTGCTCGATTGCTTTTACAACTTTCTCCGTGATCCCGACGGCGCTCATTTGCGGCATCAGATCATACGTGGCCACCTTCGGAGAAGGGACCAACTCGCGCTCTTCTCCCCGGTACGGCTTCTCATGGCCGCCGTTAAAGAAATATGTGACGTGCGCGTACTTCTCGGTTTCAGCCACACGCAGATTCTTCCACCCTGCTTTTTCCATTACCTCGGCAAGGATGTTATCCGGATGCTGCGGCGGCAGTACGAATGGCAGTACGAAATTCTTGTCGTACTGCGTCATCATCGTGTAGGTCAGGTTCCGCGGCACGAGAGAGCGCGAAGGCTTTTCAAGCGACGCATCGGTTAGCGCCATCGTGATCTCGCGCGCGCGGTCAGCGCGATAGTTATACATGATCACACTGTCGTCTTCGCGGATCAAGCCTACGGGCTCGCCCCGGGCATCGACGATCGTGACAGGCTCGATGAACTCGTCGGTAATTCCACGCTCATACGAACTACGCACTGCCTCTCCGGCAGATTGGAACTTCGCGCCGTTGCCTAAGACCATTGCTCCAAATGCGCGTTCGATACGGTCCCACCGTTTATCACGGTCCATGGCATAATAACGGCCCGCAACCGATGCGATCCGGCCGATGCCGGTCTCGCGCATCTTCTTCTCGAGCTGCTCAATATACCCGGCTCCACTCTCCGGCGGAGTATCACGCCCATCCATGAAACAGTGGACAAACACGTCTTTCAGCCCGTGCCGCTTCGCCATGTCGAGCAACGCGTAGAGATGGGTCAGTTGTGCATGAACTCCGCCGTCGCTGCAAAGCCCGAGCAGATGCAGACGATGGCCCGCCGCCTTTGTTATTGCATGTATGAGCGCAGCGTTTTGGAAGAATTCGCCGGATGCGATCAGCATGTCGATCCGCGTCACGTCCATATAAATGACCCGTCCTGCGCCCATATTCATATGCCCTACCTCGCTGTTCCCCATCTGTCCTTCCGGTAATCCCACATAAGGGCCCGATGTGTGAATCAGCGTGTTCGGGTAATTCTTGAGAAGTGCATCGTAAGTCGGCTTCTTAGCCAGGGCGACCGCATTGCCTTCCAGGACCGGCGAAAAACCCCACCCGTCGAGAATCGTCAGCACCAGCGGTTTCTGTTTCGCCATGACCTACTGGTGAAACGCTTTCCGCCCCGCATAGACCGCGGCCTCTCCCAATTCCTCTTCGATTCGAAGAAGCTGGTTGTACTTGGCGATACGGTCGGTGCGGCTCGCCGAGCCGGTCTTGATCTGGCCGGCATTAGTGGCGACAGCCAGATCGGCAATAAACGAGTCTTCGGTTTCTCCGGAACGATGCGAGACGATCGATGTGTATCCGGCACTCCCGGCCAGGCGCATCGCTTCCAAAGTCTCCGTCAACGAGCCGATCTGATTCACTTTCACGAGAATGGAATTTGCGATTCCCCGGTCAATGCCCTGCTGGAGACGCTCCGAGTTTGTGACAAACAGATCGTCGCCCACCAATTGGATCTTGTTTCCGAGCGCATCACTTAATTTCTTCCAGCCGTTCCAGTCGTCCTCTGCCATGCCGTCTTCGATCGAAATGATGGGATACTGCGCAACCCACTTCGACCAAAACTGCACCATTTTCTCGGAACTCTTCTCGCTCTTGTCGGACTTTTTGAAGATGTACTTCTTCTTGTCCTTGTCGTAAAACTCGCTGCTTGCTGGATCAAGAGCGATAGCAATCTGTTCTCCAGGCTTGTAACCGGCCTTCTCAATCGCCTCCATTAAAACTTCAAGCGCTTCTTCGTTCGACTTCAGATTGGGCGCGAACCCGCCTTCATCTCCCACTGTGGTCGAGTAACCTCGCTTCTTCAAAACCGATTTCAGCGTGTGAAAGGTCTCGACCCCCATCCGCAGCGCTTCTGAGAATTTCGCCGCTCCGGCCGGAACAATCATGAACTCTTGCAGGTCAACCGAGTTGTCGGCATGCGCCCCGCCATTAATCACGTTCATCATCGGCACCGGCAGGACGCGCGCATTCACACCGCCTATGTAACGGTATAGCGGTGTCATTTCGGATTCGGCGGAGGCCCGCGCGGCTGCCATCGAGACTGCTAGGATCGCATTGGCGCCCAGCTTGCCCTTGTTCGGCGTTCCGTCCAGCGACAACATTTTTCGATCGATTGCAGTTTGGTCGGCCGCATCCATGCCGGCCAGGGCAGGGGAGATCGCCTCTGTGATGTTCTCGGCCGCTTTCCGCGTGCCTTTTCCGAGATAACGCGCTTTGTCGTTATCGCGAAGCTCCACCGCTTCATGCTCGCCGGTTGAAGCGCCTGAAGGGACCGCCGCGCGGCCAGTTGTTCCGTCCGCAAGATGTACGTCTGCTTCGACGGTCGGATTGCCCCGCGAGTCTAGAATCTCTCTGCCGAGTACTTTCACAATTTCCATTCGTAGCCTGTCCTGAGGAAGAGATGGATGGGGTTACAACGCGTTCTTTGTGTCAGCTTGTATCCCGATCGCGTGTCGTGAACTTTTAATGTAGCAGGGTACAATAAAGAATCACCCGCTCGCGAAGAGCGGGCATCCCGGAAGGTGGTGAATTCAGTTTGGCAGAAGTCCATCTACAAGATGGCGAGACGCTGGAAAGCGCCCTGCGACGCTTCAAACGCAAGGTTCAGCAGGAAGATATCGTCAAGGAAATCAAGCGGCACTCGTTCTATCTAAAGCCGGGAGAGAAGCGCCGCACCAAGGAAGCTCTCGCCCGCAAGCGCAATCGCAAGAAGCGCCCGCGCGACATCGAATAGCTTCTTTTCCAAGAAATCAGGCCCGCCGTCCTCAATGACGGCGGGCTTTTCTGTTTAATGCCTCGGCTCTACTCTCTTGTAGCCTGCCGGCACGCTGAATTTCGAATCGTCTACGCCACCGCTCGCGAAATTCGAGGCCTCCGTTTCCATCTGAATCGCCGGCGCGTTCGGATCGCCTTCGCCATGACCCGCCATTGCCGCCATCGGTGAAGATACGCCACTGACTTCCACATCTTCTAAAATCGGGTAGCCGTTTTGCTTCATGGCCTCCTTCATTGCAGCGTTGATCCCTGCGCTTGCCCCGCCCAAGGCCGGCGAAAAGCCTGCAAATGCATATTGAAACTTCTCGGCCAGGCGCTTTGAATAGTCGACCACCTCGCGCATGGCTGCATCGGGCGGAATTAACCAGGCATGTACCTTTACCACCATCTGGCCGTTCGTCCCGCCTCCTTTGGCGGTCATGGTCATCACCGTTTCGGCCGCGGACTGCCCGTTGATATCACGCTTCTGACCGGTTGTTTCGACCTTGATGTCGAAATCCAGGTTCGGCGCATTGCCACGGTTCATCCGCTCCTGCATGCGTTCCATCTGCTGCCGCAACTCGTCGAAAGTCTGCACCGTGTAGGTTTGCTTCTCGTTATTGATCATCGTGATGGTTCCCGCATCCAGATCGTAGATGCTGGAAAATGGCCCTCCGAGCCGGGCCATTTTGGCGCCTTTGATGAACAGGCTATAGTTCTGATCTTGGAGGGCATTCTTTAGACTGCTGCCGCCCATCCGCCCGACCAGCGGCATATTGGCCATGCGGCGCACCATCTCCAACATGGTTCCGCCCGTGTACTTCACTGTTTCGTTATAGGTGACGTCCGCGAATAAGCTGCCGGCCGCCAGCCCCGTCAATACAGCCGCTCCGAAGAAACGATTCAATTGGTGTCCTCCATAGCAAGAAGTGTACAGGACAGACAGCCTCTTACAACAAAAAACCGCCCGGCCTTCCGACCCGGCGGTTTTCAATAACCAGACTATCTGTTGGTGCGCCTCTAATCGCCCATTGCTCCGACTTCTTCCCGCTTTTCGGCTTCAGCCGGCTTGGTTGTAGGGCCTAACAAGCCGTCCAGCGGTACGAACCCTTCCACTTTCTTTTCACCCAAGATGTGCTCGCGGTACAACCGCATCATCTTTTCGTTCTCGAGCTTCTGTTTGAGCGCTTCATCGCGCGCGCGCTTCTTCTCTTCGCGCGCGTTTCTCGCAATCCCGAGCTCCTCCAGGTCGTGCTGCCGGTCCGCATTTACATGCTCCTGGTTCAGAACCAAGTGATGTTCCTTATTGCTCAGCGGCACACTTTTGTTGCCGGCGAAGATTTCGTGGCGACCGCGCTCTTCGTACCACTTAGTCAAGGTCGCTGTCATGTGCATCTTTTCGATAATGTTGCGCCAGCCGACGCCCGTGTTGTACGCGCAGAACGAAATCTCGCCTTCCTGCGTGGCGTACGGAATGATGCACTGCTCCGTGCGGCGGAAATCGTAATTGAAAAGGTCCTGGAACCACATTCCAGCGATAAAGAGGAAGTTCCAGCGGTCCGCGCGGCGCTTATCGATGTCCGCTCGCGTGCGGTCTCCCGTAACCTTGCCGTACTCGCCCATTTGTGCCTTGTTGCTCATCCCAAAGCACTTGTCGAATTTGGCCATCAGATCCGTCAGCCGGAAATGCTTCGGGGCCTTGAATGGATTGTAATTGCGCAATAGGGCAAGCGTCACGCCCGCAACCGAGAGCAAACGTCCACGAGCTGCATCATTAATATGCGCAATATCCTTTGCTAGCTGGTCCGCATGCAGGAACGCGGTTACCGGGACGTATTCCTTCGTTTCCTTGTCGCACATCACAGCCATCCCGATTCCGCAGTTCGGATGGCAACCGCAACTGAGCTGTCCCCAATCCGCGCTGGGCCCGTGCACCAGGTCGGCAAAATCGGAAAACGTGCTCATGAAGCTGATTGGAAACCAATCGCGTACCGGCTCGCCGATGCCTGTCTGTGTCTTCACATCATGCGCCAGGTGCGACAGCGTGTACCTCTGGGCTTTGCGGCGTTCATCGGTGATCGCCTCGTCGCGCCCCGTGAACGAAACCGGCTGGAACGAAAGGAACGGGATTTTCTTGGGATTGTCCAGCGCGAACTGAACTACGTGCCCGACCTGCTCGTTGTTGATGCCGTTCAGGATCGTGATCACCGGCACAATATCTACGCCGGCACTCCAAAGGTTCTCGATGGCGCGCAGTTTCACATCGAACAGATTGCCTACCGCGCGGTGTGAGTTGGCGGCGTTCCCGATGCCATCGAACTGCAGGTACGCATAGCGCAGGCCAGCCTCCGCCGCTTCCTTCGCAAAATCCGGGCGCTTGGCAAACTCGATGCCGTTCGTCGCCGCCTGCACGCTGTTGTATCCAACCTTGCGCGCGTAGCGGACCGCGTCGATGAAGTACGGCGAAAGCGTCGGCTCGCCGCCGGAGAACTGTACTGACATCTGGCGCCGTGGCTTGATGGAAATCGCGTTGTCCAGCAGCGTCTTGATATCTTCCCAGCTCAGCTCATGGACAAAGCCAACCTGGTTGGCATCCATAAAGCACGGATCGCACATCATGTTGCAGCGGTTCGTCAGATCGATCGTCAGAACCGAGCCGCGGCCGTGCGTGATCGTGCTGCTGCCATGGTTGTGCAGTTTGTCGTCATTGTGAGCGCGAATGTCCCGGCCCGGGAATACATCTTCCAGGTGTTTCGAAAAGGCCGGGTCGATCGACATCACATCGTCGAAATACCCATGTGTCGGGCATTCCTTTACCATGACTATCTTTCCGTCGCGCTCGATAATCCTGGCCTTGATCTCTCCCACGGGTTCATTCAGCAGGATCTTGTAATCGACCTCGCCGTCTACAATCCTCTTACGAATTTCGGGTATGCACTTGGGGCAAAGAGAATCCGTCTCGCGCGGCCAGCCAAGCGGAGGTTTCGATTTCTGATAACTCTTCAGAAGCGGCTTGTCGGACCACTTCGGCGTGAAGGAAGGATTTTGATTAATCTGATTCAGCCGGTCAAAGACATGCCACGCGGCATTGGCGCCGACCGCGATAGCTTTCTCGAAATATTTCACTGGTTTATGCATGTTCGATGAACCTGAAAGTTCGATTTCCTCCCATAAAACCAGGGAAGACTAAGGCCCTGGGCTAAACCAAGTATAGATTTCGCCTAAGCCCTTGAAAACGAAATAAAAGCGAACAGCGCCGTTCGGCGGTTGTATGGAAGATTCGTGCGTTGAATAGGCCCTGAACTTTTCTGAAACCTTTGTCTTTCAGTGAGTTAAGTAAGGGCGGATCCCCTGATCCGGGCAATTGCCAATCCGCCGTCGCCAGCTCCTCACCATGCATGATAAAACCCGTCCCTCTGCAGAACCTCGACCGGAACGCCGAATGCCGAGGAAAGGCGGTCCGACGTCAGCACTTCTGCTTTCGATCCGTCCATAGCAACCGTTCCCCGCGCGAGAACCACGACGCGTTCAATCTCCGGAATGATGTCGTCCAGGTGATGTGTCACCAGCAACAGCCCGACTCCGCTTCCCGCCAGGGCACGAAGCCGCGTGCGAACCTCATGCAGAGCCATCAAATCGAGGCTGGTCGTCGGCTCATCTAGCAGGAGCGTCGCCGGATTGTGTATCAGCGCACGGGCGATCAGCAGGCGACGGGCTTCTCCGGACGACAGCTCGTCTAGCCATCTGCCCGCTAGGTGTGCCACCTCCAGGCGCGTCATCGCTTCCCGCGCTGACCGTTCCATCTCCGCCGTGACATGCTGGTGCGGCCACACGCCCACGGAGCCGAAAAATCCCGACAAAACTAGCTCGCGGCCGGTTATGTCGCGCGTGCACTGCGCCATCAGATCGTTGCTGACCACCCCCAGATGCGACCTCAGATCGAAAATGTTCCAGTTCTGGTGGCCCAGGATCCGTAAGCGTGTCTCCTCCCGGATCAGCGGATAGCACTCCCGCGTGATGGTCTTGATCAGTGTGGACTTGCCGCTGCCGTTCGGACCGAGGATCGCGACGTGCTCTCCAGCCTGCACGCTGAGAGATAACCCGTTCAAAGCCAGGCGGGCGCCGCGCTGCACAAATACGTTTTGAAATTCGATCAATGGAACCATCAAAATAAAAACAGAGGGTAGCAGGCGAGCGCATAGGCGTTTGGAGCCCGTTGTGCGCGCTTGAAATAGATTTGGCGGTTACAGCAGTCGAGATCAAAAAACTGGCCCAGTCTTGCGGTTTTGATCTGGCCGGTGTGGCTCCCGCTCTGCCGTCCGGGGATTTCCCCCGCTTCAAAGAATGGCGCAGAAAGGGCTTTGCCGGCGAGATGGGCTATCTCACCGACCGCCGTGGCGACGTGCGAGCCGACCCTCGGAATCTGCTCCCTACCGCGCAAAGCATCGTTTGTGTCGGCAAGCTCTATAACACGCCGCATCCGCGCAGCACGGAAATCCATGACACGAAGCGCGGCTGGATATCACGATACGCTTGGGGCGCGGATTACCACGACGTGCTTCGTCAAGGGCTGGAAATGCTGGTCCGCCGCATCCAGGAACTGCACAACGAGCCGTTCGATTGGAAGATATGTGTGGATACCGCGCCCCTGCTGGAACGATCCTACGCGCAAGCTGCCGGCTTGGGGTGGATAGGAAAGAACACCTGCCTGATTAACCAGCAGCAGGGGTCCTGGTTCTTTCTCGGCGAATTGCTCCTTTCCATTCCGCTGGCGCCCGATGCGCCGCCCCCGGGCCGCTGCGGTTCTTGCACGCGCTGTATCGATGCCTGCCCGACGGCTGCTATTGTCCCCGATGCAAGGGGAGGCTGGACTCTTGACGCCCGGGCCTGCATATCCTACCTGACCATCGAAAAACGAGGTGAGATCGCCAACGAACTAGCTGCAAAAATAGGGAGCCACGTGTTCGGCTGTGACATCTGTCAGGATGTGTGCCCCTGGAATAGCCGCGCGTCAGTTACGGCGGATGCCTCGTTTGAGCCCTCTTGGTTTGCGCCCTCTTTGGCTGAGCTAGCGGGACTCGATGAAAGCAATTTTCGTCGTCTCTTTCGTAATTCGCCGGTTTGGCGCGCAAAATACTCCGGGTTTATGAGAAATGTCGCTACCGCAATCGAGAACTCGGAAGAGATGTAGGTGAAAAATGTACCTCCGCCGTGCCGCCTGCCTGGCTTTCCTTTTTGTATCGGCACTGACATGCTGGGCCGCTACCCCGGCGTTCCGGATTGAAGACCCGCTCAAAAATCGCGGCTTCGTTCATTTTTACAATCTCGAATACGATCAGGCGCTGGCCGAATTCGAGCAACAAGCCATGCGCTGCCCGGACGACCCCGCCGTGCACAACGATATCGCCGAGACCATGCTCTTCCGCGAAATGTTCCGCGATGGCGCGCTCGAAAGCGAGTTGGTCACCGGAACCAATCCTTTCCTCCGCCGGCCCAAAATGCAGATTGCTCCTGCAGATAAGGAGCGTTTTCAGGCCGCTACGAACCGCGCCGTACAGCTTGCCAAGTCCCGTCTGCAGAGGAACGCTGGGGATATTGGTGCGCTCTACGCTCTGGTGGTCGCATACGGTCTTCGCGCCCATTATCTCTTCCTGGTCGAGAAGGCCTGGTTCGATTCTCTCCATGAAGCTACGGAAGCACGCAAAGCCAACGACAAGATACTCGCCCTCGATCCTGGTTTTGTCGATGCTCACCTGGCGTCCGGTATGAGCGAGTACATCGTCGGCTGCCTTCCGATGTATCTGCGCGTTCTGGGCAAGCTGCGTGGCTTCGAAGGCGACAAGGAAGACGGTATCCGGCAGCTCGAATGGGTTGCGAAAGACGGAACACTCGACCGCTACGACGCCGCCATTCTGCTGGCCGCCATCTACCGCCGGGAACACCGGCCGAAACAGGCCATTACGCTGCTCAGCGGGTTAGTGAACACGTTTCCGCGCAATTATCTGCTGCGCTTCGAACAGGTGCAGATGTATAGCGATTTGGGCAATAAGGAGTCGGCGTTGCGGGTACTCGCCGGGATCGAACACTTGCGACAAACGGGGGCCGCGGGGTACGCAAATTTGCCCGCCGAGCGGATTCAGTACGCAAAGGGCAATTTGTTGTTTTGGTACGGCGATCTCGACCCGGCTCTGTCCGATCTGAAGCAGGTGACCCAAAAGGCTGACGAGTTGGACTTGAGTACGGCCGTAATGGCTTGGCTCCGCCTTGGCCAAGTCTATGATTTGAAAGGCGATCGCACGCGGGCAATACAGGCATATCGGGAAACCCTGAAAACCGCTCCCCGCTCTGCCCCGGCTCTCGAAGCCGAAGGCTACATTTCGACTCCCTACCGCCGCGCGCCTCCGGCCGGGTAATACTAGAAAAACTCAGCCGAGATTATCCCGTGCGAGATACACTAACTGAACGATGCTCACCCTGAATCACGTGGAATCCGCTGGTCCTAAGTACGCTATTTACCAACAGATTTGCGAACAGCTTAACGAACTGCTCGGGGGCGAGACGAACTTTGTCGCTAATGCGGCCAACACGTCGGCTCTGCTTTACGAATCGCTGAGGGATGTGAACTGGGTGGGCTTCTACATCGCCGAGGGCGAGGAACTCGTCCTTGGGCCGTTTCAAGGTAAGCCTGCCTGTGCGCGAATCCCGTTCGGGAAAGGCGTGTGCGGAAAAGCCGCAGCGAAGCGGAAGACTATTGTCGTCTCGGATGTAAATCGCTTTGCCGGTCATATCGCCTGCGATAGGGCTTCCCAGTCGGAAATTGTCGTGCCGCTCCTGAACTGGGGCAAGCTGCTCGGCGTGCTCGATATCGATAGTGCCAGCCTGAACCGGTTTGACGAGGAAGACAAGGAAGGCATCGAGTCGATCGTTTCGGTCTTTCTCGCCTCCCAAGTAACGAACGATCTGCCAGATCTGAGCGACGACGCAGCCAGCCGCTAACCGGCCACGACCAGGCCTGGGATGGCCGGAAGTTCACCGCTACACTGATACTTGGCAGCGTTCACCTCAGCGCACGGCAGCTTCTGTGCTAAGTGCGGATATTCACTCAGCTCGGACGCGCTGGCATGCGCCAACTGCGGGCGGCTCGTATATGCCGATCAACTGGAACAGATTGCGAACCGCGCCAGGCAGCTCGCGGCCTTAGGGCAGCTTCCGCTCGCGCGAGAGCACTGGGCCGCAGCCCTTCAATTGCTTCCCGATTCTCCTGAGCGGCGCGGCGTCCAGCGCGAAATCGAAAAGCTGGATCTGCGCATGTCGCCCGCCGCGGCGCCCGTCCGGGAAAGCCGCATCAAAGCAGTCGTCGTTCCGTTACTCGCGAAATTTGTCTTTCCCCTCAGCCTGCTGGCATTCGTGGGCGTGTACTGGAGTCTCCTCGGCTGGTGGTTCGCCGTAGGCATTACCGCCTCGGTTCTGCTGCACGAAATGGGACACTACGTTACCGTGCGGCACTTCGGGTTCAAAGCCGAGCTGCCGACGTTTCTGCCCGGGTTCGGTGCATTCGTACGCTGGACTGGCGGCAACGTCGATCCCGGCGTGCGAGCGCTGATTTCGCTCGCCGGACCGTTATTCGGCTTCCTATCCGGCGTCCTTGCCTACCTCCTTTACCGCGAAACCGGACGTCAGGTCTGGCTCGCCGTCGCTGAATTTGCCGGCTGGCTCAACCTGTTAAATCTGACTCCCGTTTCGATCTTCGATGGCGGCGCGGCCATGACGGCGCTCGGCCGCGAGCAGCGTATTGGCGTACTGGTCTTCAGCGTGGTTTTCTTCTTTCTTTTGCACGACTATCTATTCCTGATCGTAGCCGGCGGATCGCTCTACAGGCTGTCGACCCGTGATCTGCCCGCCGGGCCGCCCAGACACAGCCTAGCCGCTTACTTCATCGCCTTGGCAGCCGCAAACGGCCTCCTGAGCTGGTATTGCTCACACCAGGGCTATTCGTTCTTTTCCCGGCTATAGATTTAAAAATGTGAGCCAGGCACTCTTGCCCTTGCTCACTTTGGGCAAACTGTGCCGGTGTCGCCGCGCACAAGCACCGTGGCGTCGCAGGTTATGGTGCCGATACTGCTCGTTGTAATATCGGCCCGCGAGCCGAAGGTGAGCCTAAGATCCTTCTGATTATTGCCGGTGACGGTAGAACCAAGCAAAGTGAGACTGCTGCCGTTGTCGGCGGCGATTCCCGCCCCTTTGTTCGTGGAGCTGTTGATCGCCGCCTGGTGTATCAGCGTAAGATTAGAGCCGGTCAAGATGCCGATACCATTGCCGCCGTTGTTGAATGACTTAAGTGTTGTCACTCCGGGAACGCCGGAAAATGCAGGCGTATTGAACATC
The DNA here is from genome assembly GCA_036557345.1 of Bryobacteraceae bacterium. Taxonomy (GTDB): domain Bacteria; phylum Acidobacteriota; class Terriglobia; order Bryobacterales; family Bryobacteraceae; genus Bog-105. The sequence continues at coordinate 23,336 of DATBHS010000161.1, read as the reverse complement.
GTCATCACCGAATTCTCCTCCAGGTGAACACCATCGCCGCTGTTGTCGTGCGATTCCACCAGCGCGGCCGCATCCAGGTCAAAGCCGGCCTTGGAATCGACCGAAATTCCATGTACTCCGTTATTCTCCGATGTGATGGTTCCTCCGAACGCGACCATGTGCCCTCCGGAAACGATCGTGAGGCCAGTCGTCACATTGCCGTTGACTTCGATTGTGGTCGTCGAGTCCGTGATGAAGCATCCGGACGATGTCGCAATTTGGATTCCGAGGGTGTTCTGATTCACCTGCAGGTTAGCGTTTTTAAGAGTCAGACTTGAGCTGGTGTTTATGTTCATCCCAAATACCGCGTTCGATTCGACCGCGTAACTACCGCGAATGATCAGCGATGACGATGCCTCAAGATCAATCCCGTTCAAGCCGTTATGACGGGAGCTGCCGCCGTCGAGGACCGCAGACGAATTCCCCTCGAGAAGTATTCCGATGGCGCCGTTATCGTGGACAGAAACGTTTTTGATGACTGCCTGTCCGCCTCCCTTTAAAACAATGCCGTTGTTGCCGTTCGCAACTTCCAGGTTTTCGAGCACAACGTTTTGCGCTCCCTGGATGATAAGGGCGTTTTTCTTCTGGCCGTCGATTAGCGTCGTCCTGGTTCCATCAATCGTCAGGCGGTTCCGCGATACTCTGATCGGGCCCGCACAGGTCCCTGTGACCAGCAGTTTGGAGTCGGGCTCAGCCCGATCAACGGCTCGCTGGAGAGAAGCTCCGGCATTACAATTCACTCGGATGATCCCATCGGCAACCGTTTCTGCCAGGCAAACGTAGCCTCCGCCAAGCAACACGGTAGAAATCAGCAATGGTCGCAGTATCTTCACGCGACCTCCTTTCTGGGTCTTTCGAGTGTAATAAAAGCCAGGTGCTGGCTGAGAGGTAGAAATGGGCTAATCCACTTCGGGAGGATAGCTCGTGGTGGAAGCTTGTTAGCTCTAAGACAACGACACGCCAGGTACCCGATACCCGAGCGCATCCTCCAGCAGCTTAGTTAGTTCGCCGGTATAGAATGCCGTCTCTTCCTCTGTAGGCTGATAAGGCATCTTCACAGCGAGGTCAGATCGAAGCAGCATTCTGCGGACCAACGCGCGCGTCAAGTATCCCAAAACAAACAAGTGCAACGTTAATTTGTCTTTGAGAAACAGTGTCCGATCCTTATAGGTAATCACCGGGAAATCAAAGTCCATCGGCAGGCGAGCAATGATGAATGGATAATTCATGAATGCGCCCGGAGATTCGCTGCGGACCCTTTGCGCTTTCCAGTATCTGCGCTCGACAGGATCACTCGGCATCTGCGGACTTGATTCCACGGACGCCGTAACCACATCCTTTGGCGGTATCAAGCCGGCCTTTTCGCAAACTGCCGTGGTGTAGCGCTCGTAGTCGGCCAGCGACTTCATGGGCAAGATTTCCGAGGCCGCATGTAACAGGTCGTACCACCGTAGAAATGGGAGAATTTCACGCGTGTTAATTCCACCCTTTCGCAACGGACGGTGTTCCGGCAGAATCGGGGCGAAGAGCGCCAATTCGCACAAAACCAGGTAACTCAGTACGAACTCGGCCAGTGAACTGGCGCGGACCCTTCCGAACGCCTGGATTAGCCACGATTTCGGGACAGTTGTGGAGGCCCAGCGGCTGTTTCTGATCACAGCCTCGAATTGGACTAGGTTCAGCTTGGTGTTTCCAAAGTACTCCGAAATTGTGCCGGCGCTCTCGACAATGCCGAGGGTATTCGCACCTCCGGAAAGGATGTCAAAGGCGAGCAGTGTGCCTTCGACGCCGGTGTGCCGGCTATCTGCCTCCTCGGGTTCGAGGGCGCTGAGGTCCTGTTGCCTCGACTGGTGGACGGCAAGGTAATGCTGGACCCGGCCGAACAGTTCCGCCAGCGTTATTCCTTTTAGATACGGATTGCTCAGAATGTGGGCGGGCCAAACTTCGTTTTCGCCCATCATGACAAGGATGAGAAGCTCGATCCCATACCAGACCTGGATTCGCTGCTCTACCTCGTGTGCCAGATTTTTCGGGAAGCTGCGAAATGTCTTCTGAAGTGGGAACCGGATATCGGCCCCTCGAGCCCGAATCGTCCGGATCGCGTCTGCTACCAGGTATGTCTGCTGACAACGCAGGCGGTAAATGAGCAGGCCGAAAGGCGTGGTTGTTGTGTGCAGGAGGTGAGTCGTCTCATGCACAACGGTTTTGATGTGGTCGGGCAGTTCGTCGCTCTCAGGGATGCCCCTCAGCGCTGCGTTGTGCTCCTCTCGCGTGAAGCTGTAGCGCACAACGAGCGACTCCGGATCGAATGCACCTAAATCCGCCGGAAAATCGCGAATCCGGTCTACATCCAGTGCTGGGAAAATCTCGTGCATCAATCGTCAGAGCGCGGTCGAATTGGCAGTTGATCAGGCACGTCAGGAAGCACCAGGTCATCTTTATCCAGAGCTTTCAATTTGAGGATCACCTTGTGTACAGATTCCTGGTCGTACTTAACGTTGGCATCTGCCCTGACGACCTTTAGATCGAACCCGACGCCCCCGCCTTTGCTTTTCGTTACGACGAAGCTCACTTCAATCGTGAGGTCTTGTACTTCGAACAGCGCCTGTGCTCCGCTGGCGAGCCGCTCGTCGCGAGATGCTCGGAGTTCTTCACTTACAGCCTGAATCAGAGTTTTGAGAGAAAGGTCCTGCGTAACCATCGCGCACCTCGACCGGCGGTTCACAGTTTATAGGAAGTCGAATAGTGGCGCAACGAGAGAACCTCCATCAGTTTTCCGGCAGGTGTGGGCGAATGCCTGGCCGTTTTCCACCAACCTGGTTCAGGCTGATCCCGTCGATAAGGGAGACCCATTAAAGCTCGTCAACCTGGGCAACCCCGCCCTGTCCGTTTCCATCTCTACAGCCGGAGACACTTATGAAACGCATTCAGACATTCGCAGCGGTCAACATCATTGCCGCGCTTTTGGGTGCCGGCGTTCCCGCTTTGGCGGCGCAACACGGCTACGATCTTCACGGCCGTGCGGGAATGCAGTCTCGATCTTCCGAATACCGCGATCGGCACCCCGGTAACGACGATCGGTGGGATCGCGATCATCACGATGGTTGGCGTGACCGCGAACCGGCCTATGTCTACGCGCCCGCGCCTGTCTATAGAGCACCCGCATACGACGATAACTACTATTACGATCGGCAAACCCACAATGGCCGGACCGCCGCCATCATCGGAGGCAGCGCTGCCGCTGGAGCGGTGATCGGAGCCGCAGTGGGCCACGGCCAGGGAGCGGTGATCGGAGCCGTTATCGGTGGTATCGCCGGCACTGTCGCCAGCGCGACCGCTGATCATCACGATCGATACTAGAACAGCCAAATGTAGCGCAGACGATCGGTTTTGGTCGTCTGCGTTCGCTTGTCCCGTTGTGAAAGGCAGAATTCCGAAAGCGAACAGTAGCCGAACATCTCGGAAAAAGCAACGGCCTTTGTTTGTAAGGCGATAACTCGGGCGATCGACTTGCACAACCCTTCTACCTCGAGAGGCGATGCCCGCATGATCGAAAATATCGGGTCTTTTCTGCGCGAGCTGAAATTCGGCGTCCGCTCTCTGACTCGTGAAAAGACGCTTACTGCCACCGTAGTCCTGACCTTGGCTCTCGGAATCGGTGCCAACGCTGCTATGTTCAGTCTGGTTCGTGCGGTGCTGCTGCGTCCGCTGGTCAATCGCGACGAGAGCCGGCTTATCTACATCCGCCAGAGCTCTGCCGGCGGTAACAACCAGCACCTTTCGGTGCCGGAGATCAAGGATTTTACCTCAAGTCTGAAAACGCTTAACTCTTTCGGCGATTTTTCCATCGTCGCGTTCACGATGGTCGGGCTCGGAGAACCCCGCGAGGTGAATGCCGGAGTCGTGGGTGGATCGTACTTCCAGGTTATGGGCTTGCGCCCAGTGCTCGGGCGGCTACTAAATGCGCACGATGATGGTCCGAAGGCCGCCGGCGCCCTCGTATTGACGTACCGTTTCTGGTCGACAGCGCTGAAAAGCGATCCCACTGTGATTGGCAAGACCGTCCGTCTCGATTCCTTCGTCGATTCGCGGAGCGGCACCGTTGTGGGCGTTCTGGAACCCTGCGTTCCGTACCCGCAGGAGACTGAAATCATCGGCAACATTGTCATGAGTTCACATCATCTTTCGGCCACGATGGTAACCAGCCGGATACACCGCATGACCGAACTGTTCGCCAGACTCGCACCGGGCGCGGATCTCGAAAGCGCGGGCACGGAGTTGCGTGGGGTGTATGCGCGAATGAGGCGAGCGCATCCCGAGGCTTATCCGGCCGATTACCGAATCAGCGCGGTGACCTTGCGCGATCAGCTTACGTCGGGTGCGCGAACCATACTCCTCGTGCTGATGGCAGCGTCGATACTTGTGTTCGTCATCGCCTGCTCCAACGTGGCGAACCTGATTCTGGCCCGGAGCTTGCGGCGCGAAGCCGAACTAGGCATCCGCGCAGCCCTGGGCGCGAGTACCGGCGCTTTGCGCCGTACTCTGCTGAGCGAGAGCTTGTTGCTCTGCCTTGCGGGCGCTACTCTCGGCGTAGTGAGCGCCAGCCCGATGGTGGCCGTTCTTGCGCGTTACATGTCACGGTTCTCGATCCGAGCCATGGACCTCAAAATCGATTCGAGCATGCTCTGGGTGGGAGTAGGACTCGCAGCGGCGGCGGCAACGCTGCTGGCATTCATTCCGCGCCTGCCGTCGTCGGGGGGAGCACAAGGATTCGGCTTGGCTAGCGGGAGCACTCGTGTCACCGGCACCGCCAATCGCAAACTGAGGATCTTCGCAGTGATTCAGATAGCCGCCTCATTTGTGCTGGTGGCCTCGGCCGGCGCAACCGTCAAAACGCTGCTCTCGCTCGAAGCCGCGCAGACTGGTTTCGACACACGCCATGTGCTTTCGGTGAACGTGCCCGTGCTTCGTTTGGGGAAAACTCCTAGTCAGATTGTGGATTACTACTGTGAAGCGACGCGGCAAATCCGTCAGCTCCCCGGCGTCCAGAACGTTGCTGTAGGCATGCTGGTTCCGTGGCGCGAGGCCTCGGACTTCGGACTCGAATTTGCGGCCGACGGGCACGTTCCGGCAACGGGCGAGGAACGTCCGCACGCGCAGACGCGCGTCATCACGCCCGCATTTTTCGCTACGCTTGGCCTGCCCGTCTCGGAGGGTCGCGATTTCAACGATGCCGATCGCCAGGGCAGTGAGCCAGTGACAATTATCAGCCAGAGCGTGGCCCAACGGATGTTCCCTAAGGGTGATGCCCTGAATCATCACGTGATGTGGACGGACCCGATCCTCCAGGTGGTACCGATGCTCCCTGCCGCTTCGCTACGCATTATCGGCGTAGTACCGGATCTGGACGACGCCAGCATCGTTCCCAGGCCCACCATGACCATGTATCTTCCCGCCGGTCAGAATCCAGCCCTGTTGGGAGGGCGTATGTTCATTCACGTGAGCTCGGATCCCTATGCCCTAGTACTACCCATCACGCACATCATGCGCAATATGTCCGCGGACCAGCCCGTGGAGCACGCCGCGACTCTTGAGGACGTCCGCGCGGAGGTGCTCTCGCCCGACCGGCTCAACGCTGTGGTGTTCGGCGCGTTTGCAGCGGTGGCCCTGCTAATTGCAGTCGTCGGAGTTGCTGGCGTGCTGGCATTTTCTGTCAGTGGACGCACACGCGAGTTTGGCGTTCGGTTGGCGGTTGGATCCCAACCGCGGGATCTGCTGATGCGCGTCATCACGGAAGGTGCAGCCATGGCCATCGCTGGACTGGCCGTCGGGTTCGCCAGCGGCTTTGCGCTGGCGCGATTGGCAGGCAGTTTCCTCGCCGATTTGAAAACACCAGGCGTGCTGCCGGTGGCCGGCTCGGCCCTCATCCTGCTGCTTGCCGCCGTAACCGCATCGGCAATACCCGCCGCGCGGGCAGCCCGCATCGACGTGGTTCAGGCCCTGCGAACCGAATGAGCTGCTTTTGAAACCTACCACCAAGGGCTGTCGCGGCGCCTGTTTCTCAATTGGGTTCCTGCACGTCTTCCATCCTCTCGACTGCGATCGCGTGCATTCCTGCTCTATCGAACAGCCGCCCGCTTACTCGAACATACTTGCCGACGTGCGGCATCAACACACGCCGCTGGTCGGTCTCTGGAATTGAAGTGGAGATGGGCGTGAAAAGCTTTCCGTCCTGGGTTGCAATCACCAGTGGCGCACCCGCCAGTGCGCACATCTTCGCGCAGTCATTCAGCGGCTTCGTGACCTGCTTATAACGCATAAGGCACGCGGCGTCGCGCAGCCAACCTGTGATGACGACTGGGACACCTTTATCTTCCGGGCCAAGATCATCAGCCTTCGTGGCGGGCACCAGCATTCCAACCGCGAACAGGAACAAACATATTTTTTGTCGCATGCAAATTGCCTCGTGAGCCCAGGTTATGGTGCCGGTCGATGCAAATGCTAAATGCACGCCTGAACCATGACGGAACATTTCAGCCGCCCGTGAAACGTACTCGGGGCGGAGGCCCGTACCATGAAGTTATGTTTGCTAAGCACCCTGTTGCCGAGATCGCGAGCCTTTTCGCCGATCCCGCCCGGGTTGCGATGCTGATGGACTTGTTGGATGGAGGCAGCCGGCCCGCGGGAGAACTGGCTCGTGAGGCAGCCGTTTCGCCACAAGCCGCGTCAGCACATCTTGCAAAGCTGGTGGAGGCGGGCCTGGTTATGCGTTCGCAGCAGGGGCGTCATCGCTATTTCCGGCTCGCATCGCCTGAGGTGGGCGTGGCGCTTGAGGCACTCGCTGCAACTGCTCGTCCGGCGCCTCGGGAGCTGGTCGCAAAACCGGTGGACGAAGCAGGGATGCTTCGCTTTGCGCGCACATGCTATGACCATCTGGCCGGCGTACTTGGCGTGCGGGTCGCAACGGCCATGGAAAAAAATGACCTTATCGAACCACAGGGACAAAACTTTTCGTTGACACCGCGCGGAGAGCAGTGGTTCAAGGAGCGCGGCTACGATGTCGCAGCCGCCCGTAGTCAGCGCCGGCAGTTTGCCCGCCGTTGCCTGGATTGGACCGAACGCCATCATCATATTGGAGGAGCGGTGGGGGCGATGCTTCTGGGGCACTTCCTTCGTTATGGATGGATGGTACGTTGCACTGGCACGAGAGCTTTACGCGTAACCGCTCGGGGCGAGCGGGAACTGGAACGTTTCCTGCAATCTTGAGCGGTGTTTGGAATACCCGCCAATTTGTCTCTTGCATAGTGGGTTGACCTTAGCCGATTACCGTCCTTCTTGTGGAGACCTCTTGTTTCGGAGGGGATTCGGGTACAAGTCGGGATCGGGTTGCGCGTCGCGGAGACGCCCGAACTCCTTTTCCACCAAAATGTCGAGATGCGCTTCATCACTGAGCGGCTGACGATCTGAAATGGCTATGCGCTCCGTTGTAGTCCAATCTTTCGCCAAAGCGGGCGAAACGAAAATTGTGATTCGGTCTGGAGAATACTTCACAGCCATGCACTCAGGCTGAGGGGAAGTGACAAGACCATAGCTTAAGTGACGGGCCGGAGCCGGGCCAAAATTAAGCACCGATTCGATGCTGCCGTCGTGCGCAAAGCGCTCGACTTCACTCCTGGTCAGTCGGAGCCGGATAGAGTTGCCATGGATCCGAAGTTTCACTGGCTTGGGAGTTGCAAGTTTATTCCCATTCGGAGCGGCATGAGCCTTCATTTCTTATCGAATCAGGTTTCTACGAGCATCGGCTTCGAGATCTCTAAATCCCGGGCACATAGGTATTTACTCAAAAGACTTGCGACAACCTGCGGCGGAAAAGACGAAGCAGCCGAAAAGTTGTCGTGCATTCAACCGCGCCGACAACTCGCCTCCTGGGTCAAATCGCGCAGATGTGGTGCGTGGATTCCCTCAATAGGATCTCGGAGCAACGTGCTTCTTCCTGTTTTCCTCATTCTTATGAACGGAGCCGCCATCGCCCAGGACGATGCGGCATTCTACCGGAGTAACTGCAGCGGCTGTCACACCATCGGAGGCGGGCCCAAGGTCGGCCCCGATCTGAAAGGGGTTACGCAACGAAGAGATCGCCGATGGTTGCTCGAATTCATGCAAGATCCGAAGAAGGTTATCGATTCGGGCGACGCTTACACGAAGAGCCTCGTCAAGGCCTATCACGGCATGGTGATGCCCAGGCTTCCGGGAGTTGACCATGAGCGGGCAGAAGCATTGCTCGATTTCATCAACAAGCAATCGGGATCCGCGCAATCCGGCACCGGATCCGCGAATGCGACAGCACGCCCAATTACTGCCGAGGACATCTCGCGAGGACGAGCTCTCTTTATCGGGCGGCGGGCGCTCGCGAACGGTGGCCCCGCGTGCATTTCGTGTCACACCGTGTCCCATGTTGCGCCATTAGGAGGCGGGGGCCTCGGTCCCGACCTAACGCAGAGCGTTGAGCGGCTAGGAGGAGTCAGCAGCGTTAGCGCTTGGCTTGGGTCGCCGCCAACGCCCACCATGCGCGCAACATACAACGGCCGTGCGCTACGGGATAACGAGGTTCGCGAACTGGTGGCATACCTGAAATCCGCCGGTGCTCAGACCAACGTTCATGCCGAGGCTGGCGGGAAATGGCCAGCAGCTTCTTTTTTATTAATCAGCCTCGCAGGTGGCCTCGGCGTACTCGGGCTGATGGAGTTGTTCTGGAAAAACCGGTTTCGTGCGGTGAGGCGTCCGCTCGTTACCAAACGGGGGCAGCAGCCATGGTAAACGGCAAGCCGAATAGTAAGCTCGGCTGGATCAAAGATGAGCAGAATCCTGCCTTGCGAGGTTGGGAGCAGTTTTATCGCAATCGCTGGCAGCACGACAAGATCGTTCGCAGCACACACGGTGTCAACTGCACTGGATCGTGCAGTTGGCAAATCTGTGTCAAGGACGGCATCGTCACCTGGGAGATGCAGGCTACGGATTATCCGAATCTCGAGGCCGGTCTGCCGCCCTACGAGCCGCGTGGATGCCAGCGCGGCATCTCGTTTTCGTGGTATCTCTACAGCCCGCTGCGTGTGAAGTATCCGTACGTGCGCGGCGCGCTGCTCGATCTTTGGAAAGCCGCCCGTGCTGTCCATTCCGATCCGGTCGATGCGTGGCAATCGATAATCGAGGATCCATTAGCCCGTGCAAGCTGGCAAACAGCGCGCGGAAAGGGCGGGTTCCGCCGCATCGATTGGGACAGCATTGTCGAACTGATCGCCGCCTCAAATATCTACACCATCCAGAAATACGGTCCCGACCGGATCGCCGGCTTTTCGCCGATTCCCGCCATGTCCATGATCAGCTATGCGGGTGGCGCACGCATGCTGCAACTTATGGGTGGAGTTTCGCTTTCGTTTTACGACTGGTACTCCGATTTGCCGCCTGCCTCGCCCGAGACCTGGGGTGAGCAGACTGACGTTGCGGAATCCGCGGATTGGTATAACGCCAAACTTCTCGCCGTCGTGGGCTCGAATCTCAACATGACCCGCACGCCCGATTGTCATTTTGCAGCAGAAGCCCGCCATAACGGAAGCAAGATGTGGGTCTTCACTCCGGACTTCAGCCAGGTGGCCAAGTACGCAGACGAGTGGATCGCCATCAATCCCGGCCAGGACGGTGCCTGGTGGATGGCGGTGAATCACGTATTGTTGAACGAGTTCCACCATCAGAATCCGGATCCCGCATTCGCCGACCATCTCAAACGATTCACCGACGCGCCTTATCTGGTCGAGATCGGGCGCAGTGGTGAAACGCATACACCCGGGCAGCTCCTACGCGCCAATCGCCTTTCGGCCTATACCGCGGTCGAAAACGGCGATTGGAAATTCCTGATGTGGGATGAACGCGAGAAGCGCCCCAAAATGCCGATGGGCAGTTCCGGTTTTCGCTGGGCAAAACAAAAAGGTCAATGGAACCTCGAGTTGAGGGATCCGGTCGATCAGACCGACATTTCTCCCGCTCTCACTTTTCTGGACGAGCACGACGAAGTCGTCCAGATTCAGCTTGACGATTTCGGCGACGGGAGGACGATGCAGCGCGGCATCCCTGTGAAACGGCTGGAAACGGCAAGCGGCGAGACGGTTCTCGTCGCCACAGTGTTCGACCTGCTTATGGCGCAATATGGTGTGTCGCGCGATTTGCCGGGAGAGTATCCGTCCGATTACAACGATGAATCCGCACCCTACACTCCAGCCTGGTCAGAAAAGTACACAGGAATCTCGCGCGACATGCTCCTTCGCTTTGCGTGCGAATGGGGTAACACGGCGCGTCTCACTGGGGGCAAATGCACAATCATCATCGGCGCGGGAGTCAATCACTGGTATCACAACAACCTCATGTATCGGGCCGCCATTCAGGCGTTGATGTTGTGCGGCTGCATCGGTGTGAACGGCGGCGGTCTCGCGCACTATGTCGGTCAGGAGAAACTCGCGCCGATGGAGTCGTGGTCATCCATCGCTTTCGCCCGAGACTGGTATCCGGCATCGCGATTGCAGAATGCGCCTAACTGGCATTACATCCATACAGACCAATGGCGTTACGAGCGCGATTTTACCGACTATCACACGGTTCCCGTGCAATCGAAGTGGGCCAAGGGCCACACCGCGGACCTAGCTGTACAGGCCGTGCGCAACGGCTGGCTGCCGTTCTATCCGCAATTCGATCGCAACCCGTTGCAAGTTGTTCGCGAAGCGGAAGCAGCCGGGGCCGCCACCCCAGAGGAAGTGGCCGCGTACGTCGTCGCGCGGCTAAAAACGCGCGAACTGAAGTTTGCAGTGGAAGACCCCGACGCGCCTGAAAACTGGCCCCGGATCTGGTACATCTGGCGCGGCAATGCGCTAATGGCCAGCGCGAAAGGGCATGAATACTTTCTCAAACACTACCTGGGCACGCACCACAACTCAATCTCAAACGAGTCAATGGCCGAAGGGTCTGTGCGCGAAATTTCCTGGCATGAGCACGCGCCGATCGGCAAGATGGACCTGATCGTCGATCTGAATTTCCGCATGGACACGTCCGCGTTGTACTCCGACGTTGTGCTCCCGGCCGCGACCTGGTACGAAAAAGCCGACCTGAACAGCACAGACATGCACAGCTTCATTCACCCGCTGTCGCCCGCTGTGCCGCCCTGCTGGGAGTCAAAGAGCGATTGGCAGATTTTCAGGACCATCGCGAAGAAATTCTCTGAACTCGCCGCGAAGCATTTTCCCGGGCCTGTACGGGACCTCATCTCCTCTCCGCTGGCGCATGACACGCCCGCCGAAATCGCGCAGCCGCAAATTCGCGATTGGAGCAGAGGCGAGATCGAACCGGTGCCCGGCAAAACCATGCCGGCATTCAAAGTCGTCGAGCGGGACTATAAGAATCTCTACAATCAGTTCATTTCGTTCGGACCGCTGGCACGCGCAAACGGCATGGCTGCCCACGGCACGCGCTACGCGGTTGAAGATGTATACGATGAGTGCCTGCGCACCTGGCCGGTAACGTCGTTCGATGGGAAGAAGTATCCATCTCTATACCAGGATGAGCAGGTCTGCGACACCATCCTGCAGTTCGCCTCCGTGACTAATGGCGAACTGGCGTACCGCTCCTACAAAGATGCCGAAGAGAGGACGGGAATGCCGCTTGCGCACCTGGCAGAGAAGAACCGCGGCGTGCGCATGGACTTCAAAGGCCTGCAGTCGCGGCCATGCCGTTACGTCAACAGCCCTATGTGGTCGGGCTTAATGGAAAACGGCCGCCCATACGCGCCCTATACCACAAATCGCGAGCATCTTGTTCCGTGGCGCACGCTCACCGGGCGCCAGCACTTCTACCTCGATCATCCCGGCTACATCGAATTCGGCGAACACCTCCCCTGTTACAAGCCGCGGCCACCGATCAAGGAATACGGCGATCTCACATTCAGCAAAGAGGCGGGTAAGTCCATCCTCCTGAATTACGTTACGCCGCACGGTAAATGGCATATTCATTCCACGTATGGCGACAACCAACGCATGACAACTCTCTCACGCGGCGTTGAACCGTTCTGGATAAATGAGCACGATGCTGCCGAGATCGGCGTCGAGGATAACGATTGGGTCGAAGTTCACAACGATCACGGAGTCGTGGTTACGCGCGCCGCCGTCACGGCTCGCCTGCCGCGCGGCGTGTCGTTCCAATATCACGCTCCGGAGAGAACTTACTCGGTGCCGAAATCGCCATTGCGCAACAACAAGCGCGCCGGCGGGCATAACAGTCTCAATCGCATCCGGCTGAAGCCAAATCTAATGGTCGGCGGATACGGCCAGTTCGCTTACCACTTCAACTACTGGGGCCCCACGGGCGTAAATCGCGACACTCATGTGCTCGTGCGCAAGCTGCCCGACCTGCTCTGGTGAAAGGAAAGAATTCGATGGACGTTCGCGCTCAAGTGTCGATGGTATTTCACCTGGACAAGTGCATTGGCTGCCATACGTGCAGCATTGCATGCAAGAACCTGTGGACCGACCGCAAGGGCACCGAGTACATGTGGTGGAACAATGTCGAGACCAAGCCAGGCACCGGGTTTCCGACGTGTTGGGAGGATCAGGAAAAGTACAGCGGCGGCTGGGAGATGGCCAATGGCAAGCTTCGTTTGAAATCAACCGGCAAGGCTGAGACCGTTTTCAACATTTTCCACAATCCTCACATGCCGACCATGGACGACTACTACGAGCCATGGACTTACGATTACCAGCATTTGTTCAACGCGCCGCAAGGCGACGATCAGCCGGTTGCGCGACCTGTCTCGATGGTTACTGGCGAGCTGATTCAGATTCAATCCGGACCCAACTGGGATGACGATCTTGGCGGATCGCCCATCTACGCCGCCAATGATCCGAACCTGAAGAACATACGGCCGGACGCTCGCGAACAGCTCTTCGCCGTAGAACGGCTGGTGATGTTCTACCTGCCTCGAATCTGCAATCACTGCCTGAATCCATCCTGCGTGGCGGCGTGCCCTTCCGGCGCTTTATATAAGCGCGGCGAAGACGGAATCGTGCTGGTGGATCAGAATCGCTGCCGCGGCTGGCGCGCCTGCGTGGCGGCATGCCCGTACAAAAAGGTTTTCTACAACTGGAGCACCGGCAAATCAGAGAAATGCATTCTTTGCTATCCGCGGCTCGAATGCGGCGAGGCGCCGGCCTGTTTTCATTCCTGTGTCGGACGCATTCGTTATTTGGGCATGATCCTTTACGATGCTTCGCGCATTGAAGAGACCGCCAAGCGGCCGCTAAACGAACTCGTCAAAGCCCAACGCGATCTCATCCTCGATCCGAATGACCCCGACGTCATTCAGGAGGCCCATAAGAGCGGCATCCACGATTCGGTTATCGAGTCCGCCCAGCGCTCGCCCGTGTATCAGTTCGTCAAAGTGTGGAAACTCGCTCTCCCGCCGCACATCGAGTACCGCACGCTGCCCATGCTGTTCTACGTTCCGCCCATGGCCCCGGTCATGTCGTCTCGCAACGGCGAGACTTTGACCAATATCTCGGAAGATCTGTTCCACGACATCGATGAAGCGCGCGTGCCGGTACAGTTTCTGGCAAGCCTGTTCGGCGCGGGTCATGAAGAAGAAGTCCGGTATGCACTGCGCAAGCAAAAAGCTGTCCGGTGGCTTCGCCGCGCTCTGACCGTAGGAGATGTCACAGCCGAAACCGCCGCCCGCATGCTCCGCGAAGCCGATTGTTCAGAACAAGAAGCCGATGCGATCTATCGTCTTACGTCGCTGTGCACGTTCGAGGACCGTTTCGTGATCCCACCTATGCATCGTGAAGAAGCCATCGAAATGCTTGAAGATCCCCAGGAGCACAAACAATCTGCTGGCTTCGGCTTTCTTTCAGGGCCGCGAAGGGGAATGTGATGTCTTACTTCGATTTACTCGCCCGAGTGTTCGTATATCCGGATGAATCGTATGCTGCACACTGTCGTGCCGCTGGGTTGAACTGCTTGGCGGATTTCGCCGAGAGCATTTCGACCGCGAAACTTCAGGAGCAGTTCGTAGACACATTCGATTGGAATCCGGCGACTGCGCTCGAGATTGGTTGGCATCTGTTCGGAGAAGATTACGCGCGTGGCGAGTTCATGGCGCGTATGCGAGCCGAATTGCGGCGTTATGGTCTCCCGGAGTCGAGCGAGCTGCCGGATCACCTGACGCATGTTCTGCCACTACTCGGACACATGGAAAAGGATCGGGCCGAGGAGTTTTCTCGCGACTTCGTCTCGCCCGCCGTGGCCAAGCTAGTATCTGCACTCGATCAACGAAACAGCCCTTTCGCAATTGCCATGCGCGCGATGTGGGAGGCTTTGCCTGCCCGCGGATCCATCCCCAAACCAAAGGTCGAACTGCCCGTGCTGCAAGAAGCCGTCCTGCAAGGAGAATGATATGCGTTACGCGGATTCAATTCTGTTCGGCATTCTGCCCTATCTCTCGTTTTTTGTGTTTTTCCTTGTAACCATTCAGCGCTATCGCTCACGGCCATTCACTTACAGCAGTCTGTCCTCGCAGTTTCTCGAAAATCGCTTGCATTTCTGGGCCCTCATTCCCTTCCATTACGGAATCCTGGTTGTTCTGGGGTTGCATCTGCTTGCGTTCCTGATGCCGCGCCAGATTCTCGCCTGGAACAGCTCTCCCATGCGCCTGTACTTGCTTGAGATCACCGGTCTGGCGTTCGCGATTCTCACCATCGTGGGTCTGATCGCATCGATCGTGCGACGCCTGAAAGTGTCGAAGATCGGCGTTGTCACCACTAAAAGAGATTGGGTCCTCTACGCGATGCTGCTGGTCCAGGTGCTGACCGGAATCGAGATTGCAATTCGCCTGCGTTGGGGCTCGGCCTGGTTTGCGGCCGTCGCATCGCCGTATCTCTGGTCAATTTTCAAGTTCAATCCACGAATCGATCTGATATCGCCGCTACCAGCCCTTGTGAAGCTACACATCGTAATGGCCTATTTGATAATCGGCTACTTTCCGTTCACGCGGTTAGTGCACATCCTGGTGATTCCAAATCCTTATCTGTGGCGGAAGCCGCAAATCGCGCGCTGGTATGGAAGGCCGCAAAAGACCGCATCATGAACGGCTCCGCGCCGGGTCCCGGTCCGCTCTAACCATCTCTCCAGAACAGCTCCGCATCCGACCGCCGCACGTAATTCGCATCCAGCTCGGCCGGATCGGCCCACTTGCTCGTCTCGGCACAAGCCGCCACCGCAGCCGCCAAAGCGCGAGGCGCTTCGGTGAATGGCATATCCGCAAACCGTGTGCCCTGCAACGCCACCCAGAACGGGCCACCCGCAGTTGTGATGAATTCGTATTCGGTATCTTCCAACGTTTCGAGCCACGCTGAAAACGGCAAAACGGCTTCCGGTCTTACAGGAGAGAGTGAGCTGTCGTAGACCGCAGCGTAGACTTCGCCGCGTCGCGCATCCAGCACCACCGCGCGCTGTGCATTTTTGCCGAACGAACTCAGAACCCGGAGGTTGGAGATGCCCACAGCCGCCTTGCCCATCGCCTCGGCTAGGCCTTTTGCGGCAGACAGCCCCACGCGAATTCCGGTAAACGAGCCCGGGCCGCTCGTCGCGGCGAAGCAGTCCACGTTCGGCAACTCTATTCCGGCGCGGCTCAAGACATCCTCAATTGCGGGAAAGATCAGATGGGCGAACCCATCAGTCGAATGGAGTGCGAGTTCCGCGACGGTCGCCCCGTTCGATCGTACTGCGACACTGCCGTATTCGGAGGTAGTGTCCAGAGCGAGAATCGTCACGGAGTCAGTCGATAGACCTTGTCCAACTCATATGCCTTGCCGTTCGCGTTAATGGCAAGCAGGCGGATGTGGAGTGTTGAGCCACGCGCCTTGACCAGGTCTTTGGGAATCGTGAAATTACCAGACGAACCCAATCCCAGCAGACGCGCTCCCTCGCCGCCGGCAACCACCTCGCCCCACCATACGTACTGCATGAAGCGGCTGGCTCGGTTGGCGCGCGTGATCTTGATTTTGAAGGGAGTCGGAACCAGGGAATTGATCTGATCTCCTTCCGGATCGACTATCTCGAATGGAACCCTCGAGCTATCCATTTCAACCTCCTGTACGGGAGGGTCTTGCGATTCAAAATAGTAGGAGCGCAGCATGGATTCTTTGTGGCCTTCGCGCGGAAGTCTGAGCAGCCAGTCGTGGGCGGTATCGGGAGTTTGGCGGCTAAAAACCTCGCCTTTATAATCCTTTAGCGGGATCTCCTCTCCGGTGACTGGATTCACCCACAGCGGGTTGTATTTGTGCTTAGGCAGATTGACCTCGACGATACCGGGTGACTGGGCATAGGCGAGGTATTCAACTTCTTCGAGACCCGCCGCACGCGCCCCGTCTACATCGAAAAACGGTTCCAGCTCCCAATGTCTAGTATCTAACATAACTTTGGCCCAGGCCGCGACCGCCTTGGAATTGGCTTCGTTTCGTAGAGCTTCATAGGAGACGGTAGGGTACTCGCCGTTCATGGTGCAGTTCCACAGTTCGTGGCGAAAAGCGTCGGGTGCAGTTGCCTGAACCACGTGGATCTCGGGCTGTTGTGTGAACTGGTGCTCGACGGCTCCAAAATCGGGAGTGCGGACCGCTTCGATCAGGTAATTCATCCAGCCATCGCCGAGCAGCGGGGAAGACGAGACGCGCGCATCGGTCGAGCGAGGATGCTGGAAGCCATCATATTTTTGGAGTAGCGAAGCCAGGTTCCTAAGCAGGGCCCGACCGCTGGGGACATCTTCGAAGTGCTCAATGCCCTGCCAGGTGACATTCAGGCCGCCATACCGCGCCACAAGATAGCGAATCAGCCGGTCGCCCTGCTGCCAGTCGTTCAGAGCGCCGGAGCGGAGGAACCCGTCATCGGCGAGAAGCAGATCCAGAGTGAAGCCGCGAGTACTGGCTGCGAGTAGCCGCTCGTCGAGAGCCTGAAAGTATGCGAAATCCGGTGTTGAATCAGTGGTCAACGGCTTCAATGTCCCGCGCAGCGTCAGAAGCGGGCCGCGGATGTGCGTGAAGCCGTCATGCTTGCGTGCATCGAGCCAGGCTTCAAATGCAGGCGGATCGACTTCGAGAAAGGGAACAGATGCGGCAAGCCACAAATGAGGCTTTTTATTTGTTGTTCGCCAGTGCCGCAGATTCGCCACTTCAACCAGTCCGGGAGCGCCGTTATCGGTTGCGGTAAACGTGGATTCCTGATTATCGAATCGCTTAATTTCACTCGTGACGTGGTAGGTCCAAGCACCGGGCTCGGTAGGCGTAAAGCGAACACCAAGCTTGTGACCGCCGTACCAAAACGCACGCATGAGGATGGTTGTGTGCCGGGGTGAACGAAACTCAATGTTCAACAATTCGTCCCGGTACGGCGACGCGGTCTGGGGAAGCTCCCCCTCGCGCCATTCGAAGGTAAGCTCGCATGCTGCCCCGAAACTCGCGCCTTGCGAGCACGAGGGAAGTCCGGCAGCTCGCGCGGGAAGCCCTGAAAACATTACGAGAAGGGCCGCGAAGCGCAGGCCCCGATGAGACATATACCCCAGCTTAACGTGGAGAATTAGCGCTCCTCTCGAAAGAGTGCTGGCAAAAGAATACTGGCAAAGAGAGGAGGTGCATGAAACAAATTCAAAAGTTTTGTAACTAAACTGCTAGGACAGCGCCTTCGGAAACTTGCACCGGAGGACGAACATCCTTAGAATTGAGGGACAAAAAGATCCTGACACACAAGGCGGATCGTTTGGTCTGCTGCGTGCGGCATAATCGACCGGGTTGTCGATAAGGAACAGCGAGGCTGCTTATGGACATCATTGGTGATCGACGGTTTGTAGAAGTACCAGGCGGCAAGACGCACGAGCTTCCGCCGCTGCTCGTGAAGACTGTGCCGGATGTGAAGCGGCTGGACAAAATGATGTCCATTGCAGCCCAGATCATCGAGCAGGAAGACATGATTCCGGCGGTCACGGGCGATTCGGTAGCGGCAGAAGAAATCGTCGAGCGCCGCAAAATGGATCTCGCGTTGAATCTCGTCGATCAATACCTTGGGTTACTGAGCCACTGGCACTGGGGCGATGCCGTGGTCGAGTGGATCCGGCAGTGCGAAATTACCTTCGGCGAGCGGCTCGAATTGCGCAACCTGCTGCGTAGCGATCTGTGGCCTCATGCGGGCCGCAGCAGCTTTGTTACCCTCCTCGAAGACAAAGACGTGAACACGGAGGGCGTGCAGTTGGAGAAAGCGGTCGGTTTGCGGCTCGCCTTCCGGCAGATGCCGCCCATTCGCTGCTGCTCGGACCAGTTCCTGTTTTACTTGAACAAATCCGTCGCGGAGACCGCGTTTCGAACCTGGTTGGACATGACACCCAGCCCGATCTCTTCGCTTCCGCCTGAGCGCTTCGAATTCGAAGTGGTGAATATGTCGGTTGACGTTCACTAGACGACGTGCACTAGACGCATTGTCGAGCCTTTCCCATAGTGCTCTGGGTTCGGGCGCGCGATTCC
Source organism: Bryobacteraceae bacterium (assembly GCA_036557345.1). Lineage (GTDB taxonomy): Bacteria > Acidobacteriota > Terriglobia > Bryobacterales > Bryobacteraceae > Bog-105. The sequence continues at coordinate 4,701 of DATBHS010000161.1, read as the reverse complement.
GTTCACAAAAAAAGCGCGGGATATGATTGGCCCTGATGGGTACAGATCGTTTCGCATTGCTGACGCGGAGGCGCTTGCTGCAGCATGCGGGCGGGATGGCTCTTGCCGCGGCCTCCGCGTTGATGCCCCCCAACGTGCGGCGGGTGCTAGCCAAGGAACCAGCGAAACGCGGTTCGCTGCGCGACATCAAGCATGTCGTTCTGCTGATGCAGGAGAATCGCTCCTTCGACCACTACTTCGGAACTCTGGCTGGAGTGCGCGGCTTTGGTGACCCCGATGCCCTAAAGCTGGGGAACGGGCGGTCCGTTTTCTACCAGCCCGATGCAGACAATCCGAAGGGTTATCTGCTTCCTTTTCACCTGGACACTCATAAGAGCAGCGCGCAAAAAATTCCTTCCACGAGTCACGCCTGGGCGGTGCAACACGCCGCATGGAACGGCGGCCGGATGGATCAATGGCTTCCGGCTCACCGCAAAGCCGACGGCGTGCACGGCCCATACGTAATGGGCTATTACACGCGAGCCGACATCCCGTTTCAATTCGCCCTGGCCGAAGCATTCACGCTCTGCGACGCATATCACTGTTCACTCATGGGCCCTACTTGGCCCAACCGCATGTATTGGATGACCGGCACGATCGACCCGGAGGGGCGCAACGGCGGCCCGATTATCAATAACAAGGCCCCGAAGGGCGGATTTACGTGGCAGACCTATGCCGAGCGGCTGGAAGAAGCGGGGATCAGTTGGAAAGTGTATCAGCTCGATGACAATTACGGCTGTAACATGCTGGCTAACTTTCGAGTGTTTCGCGACGCGCCCGCCGGCTCGCCACTGCGTTCCAAGGGAATGCTGCATGGTCAGGAAGGACAGTTCGAGTACGACGCCTTGCACGACAAATTACCGGCGGTCTCCTGGATCATTCCAACCAGCTATCAATCCGAACATCCCGACTATATGCCGGCCGATGGCGCCGCATTCGTGGCGAGCAAAATCGATGCAATTGCGGCCAATCCCGACGTTTGGGCGAAGACCGCCTTCATCCTGAACTACGACGAGAACGATGGTCTCTTCGATCATGTGCCGCCACCGGTGCCTCCGCCCGGCACTCTCCGCGAATTTGTACACGGCCTGCCGATCGGCGGCGGATTCCGGGTTCCCTGCATCATCGTTTCACCCTGGACGGCAGGCGGCTGGGTTTGCAGTCAGAATTTCGATCATTCTTCAGTGCTGCAATTCTTAGAGAAGTTCACAGGCGTCCGCGAGCCCAATGTGTCCGATTGGCGACGCCAGACCTTCGGCGACCTCACGGCCGCATTCCGCTTGGATGAACCGGCGAAACAGCCGCCCGTACTGCCCGACACGAGCGGTCCACTCAGCCTGGCAAAGTACGGGTCCGCGAATCTGCCTGAACCTCCTCTTCCGGAAGCCGATCAGCAGATGCCCGCCCAAGAAAAGGGCCGTCGCAACCGCGTCTCAGCGAATGAAGCGTAGTCGTACAAAGCAATTTCTACACGCATTCGTAAAATAGGCGGGATGCGTAAGTCTACGCTTTTTCTGTTGCCCGCTTTGGCAGCTGTTGCATGGTGTCAATCCACGCATGCGCCGGAACCGGTCACCGCAACACCTATTCGTCACTTGGTGATTGTTTTTCCTGAAAACATTTCGTTCGATCATTATTTCGGGACATACCCGCACGCGGCGAATCCGCCCAACGAGCCGAAGTTCACGGCGGCTCCCGACACGCCCACGGTGAATGGACTCGACCACGCATTGTTGACGCACAACCCGAACGCACTCAACCCGGCGAATGGATCCGGCGCGGTCAACCCGTTCCGGCTCGACCGTTCGCAAGCCGCTACAGCCGATCAGGACCACGACTACACGGCTGAGCAATTGGCCTTTCATGGCGGCCTGATGGACTTGTTTCCGAAATCGGTCGGCAAAGGCAATCCTCCGACGAGCGGCTCCAAGTCGCCGCTCAACACAACCGGGCTCACGATGGGTTATTTCGATGGAAATACCGTCACGGCAATGTGGAATTACGCGCAACGCTTCGCCATGAACGATAACTCGTACGGTACGAATTTCGGACCGTCGACTCCGGGGGCCATTAATCTCGTATCTGGTCAGACAAACGGCGTCGTGGATATTCGCAACGGCAAAGGAGACTTGGCTGATGGCGGAAACGGCTCATTCACGCTTATCGGCGATCCGGACCCGGTGGGAGATGTCTGCTCGGCAACCACGCGGATGCTTGTTTCGATGGCGGGGAACAATATCGGCAACCTATTGAACGATGCGAATGTGACCTGGGGGTGGTTCAGCGGCGGATTCGATCTAACGGTCAAGAATCCGAACGGTACGACCGGGTGCAAGCGGTCAACTGTCTCACCCGTCACCGGCAAAGCGATTCCCGATTACATACCCCATCACGAACCGTTTCAATACTATCCTTCTACCGCCAATCCATCCCATGCGCGCCCTTCTTCGGTGGCAGCAATCGGGCACAGCGGCGATGCGGCCAATCACCAATACGACGTGAATGACTTTTACGCTGCGGTGAAGGCAGGCAACTTCCCGGCAGTCAGTTTCATCAAAGCCCCCTCTTATCAGGACGGCCACGCCGGATACTCGAATCCGCTGGATGAGCAGACATTCCTGGCTCACATGATGAATTTCCTTCAACAGGCTCCAGAGTGGAAGGACACGGCGGTGATCGTTGCTTACGACGATTCCGACGGATGGTATGACCACCAAATGGGGCCGATCGTGAATCAATCGAGCGGATCGACCGACGCGCTGACTGGGCCGGGTAGTTGCGGCACGGGTACCGCCGCGCTGCCGGGTATCGATCCGGCGAATGCCCACGCGCAAGGCCGTTGCGGATTCGGCCCGCGATTGCCTTTTCTTGCGCTTTCGCCTTGGGCTAAGGTGAATTTTGTCGACCACACGCTCACGAACCAGGCGTCAGTCATCGCCTTCATCGAAAACAACTGGCTCGGCGGCAAGCGGCTGGGCAAAGGTTCATTCGACAGTATTTCGGACCCGATCAGCGGCATGTTAGATTTTGCGAACGCTCCTCGGATGGACAAGCTCCTTCTGAACGAGCAGACCGGTGAGGTCGAATCTGCAAGATGAGATGACACGGCGTGAATTCCTCTATGCAGGATTCTCGAGTGGCTTACTGATGAAACAGGGCGCGAGCCCTGGGACAGGAATTCTGGATCCGAACCGGCTGGCGAAATTCGTCGATTGCCTGCCCATCCCGCCGCGAGCTCAAATCAGCGATCTCAGACCGAATCCGGATCATCCGGCGCAGCAGATTCCTTATTATCGGCTGCGGATGCAAGCCTTGGGAACGAAAGTTCACCGCGATCTGCCACCTACACGCGTCTGGGGATTTGAGGGCACATCGCCTGGTCCGACGATTGAGACGCGCCGCGGGAATCCGCTGCTAGTCGAATGGGCGAACGAACTGCCTCGCGAACATTTCCTGCCCGTGGACTATTCAATCCACGGTTCCGGACATGACGTGCCGGCGGTCAGGACCGTGATCCATTTGCACGGCGGTCGTGTGCCGCCTGGGAGCGACGGCTATCCCGAAAATTGGTTTCGACCTGGCGAAAGCCGTTTCAACTTTTACCCCAATATCCAAGAGGCGACCATGCTGTGGTATCACGACCACGCCATGGGGATCACGCGCCTCAATATGTTTGCAGGACTGTTCGGCCTGTACATCGTGCGTGACCAGGCAGAAGATGCACTCCCTCTGCCGAGGGGCGCGCGCGAGCTTCCGCTTGTACTGTGCGACCGCTCCCTGTGCGAGGATGGACGCCTTTATTACCCGATTTCGGCGAACCCGGGTCAGCCCTGGATTCCCGAATTTTTCGGCGAAGCAATTTTGGTGAACGGGAAGCTGTTTCCTTATTGTGATGTTCAGCCCTGCAAATACCGGTTGCGGCTCTTGAATGCGTCGAACAGTCGTTTTTACTATCTGTCGCTCTCGAATGGCGAATCGTTCCAGCAGATCGGTTCCGGTCAAGGACTGCTGGCGAGCCCGGTCGAGGTGAAGAGACTGACTCTCGCGCCGGGCGAGCGCGCCGATCTTATTGTGGATTTCGCGCGGAATGCGAGCGGTGAGGTCGTTTTGAAGAGCGACGCTTATACGATCATGCAATTTCGCGTCTCGGGAAAAGCGGTTTCTAGTGACAGGAAGCTGCCCGCTTCCCTGCGGGCGATCGAAAAAATTCCGGAACGCGAAGCGGTAAGAACCCGGCTCCTCACGCTAGCTGGAGTCGCCGACCCCGACGATCCGACGGTCATGCCCGAGCCGATGCTATTGAACAATGCCCGTTGGTACGATCCGATTACGGAGAAACCGGTACTCAATACGACTGAGATCTGGAGCCTGGTGAATATATCGGACGATTCTCATCCCATTCACCTTCATCTGGTTCGTTTCCAGATCCTGGATCGCCGGCCTTTCGACGTATTCACGTATCTCAACGATAAAGAACTGAAGTACACGGCGGACCCTGTCCCGCCCGATCCGAACGAGAGCGGATGGAAGGATACCGTAAGGGCCGACCCGCACATGGTGACACGCATTATCGTGCGATTTGAGGGCTTCGCCGGCCGGTATGTCTGGCACTGTCACGTGCTTGAGCACGAAGATAACGAGATGATGCGGCCTTATGAGGTG
>DATBHS010000160.1:0-26821 GCA_036557345.1 Bryobacteraceae bacterium | reverse complement strand
CGGCACTCGTGCCGGCATCCGTCAGCCATTCGACCATGCCTTCGCGAAACCAGAGCGGTAGGCCCGGCGCTGCACGCGTTTCTACTATCACGTGCAACAGCTCATGCTGCAGCGTTTGGCGCAGCACGCCGCGGCTTTCAAGTACGTCGGAAGGCTGCATCTCAATTTCTCGTCTTGCAGTTCGGGCCGCCACCCAGCCTGGTTCGCCCGTGGCATTACGAAACGAATCGAGGTCTGGATAGATCCGGATCGTGATGTCTCGAGCGGCAGGTGAGCCCACCCTGGTCTCCCATTGACGGCGCAGATCTTCCGCCATCGATAGCACCTTGCGATCGGCATCGGGTCGCGTTGTGAGAACTACAACTCCTTCGCCACCCAGGCGTGTCCATTGGAACTGGCGAGCCGTAGTGCCAACTGACGTTCCCGGATAGTAGAAGGCGAGAATCTCGCGATACGAGAATCCTTCGACGGCCATTTCGTCTGCGCCTAGCTGGCACAAGCCGACACCGTGTCCTTCACCCGTGCCGCGAAAGCGGATGCGGCCGCCGTACGTCTCGACTTCGTACCGATCGCTTCGCAGCGTGTTCCACCCGAGCTCTCTCCCGAGTGCAAAGCGAAACGAGCTCGCGCTGATCAGCACCGTATTCCGTCCGGTCAACAATAGCGTCTTCGCGCGTTCAGAGTTTGTCCGATCGACGATGGCGATTCTATCCAGCGCTTCCGGTGTTTGTAAGCCCCAAGCGCTGAGCGCGGAGGCGATCTGCTCCGGCGCGCCTGACCAGGTCCACGGCTGCGGCCCTCGCCGGGTGCAATAGGGATCGGAACGCGCGCGCAGATAGCGCGTTTGCAGATCCGGCCAAACCGCTGAGGCTGCCTCCGTTGCCCCGCCGCAGCTTCGCGTATACACAGAAAACGCCGGCTTGCCTTCAAACCAGAGGAGCTCAGCGGCTGTAGCCTGTGCGGCCGAGGTCAGCCGCGGGGTGACGGATTTCAGATCGACTCGTTGACAGTGTGTGGTCGAACAGAAATCGAAACCTTCCGCGCCGTGCCGGCTTCGTAACCGCGCCGCGTATGTGCGCGCGGCAACAGCCATCGCTTTCAGCGCTTCGCCATTGCGAAAAACGCTGCTCTCGCCCGCCAGCACGGCAGCGACGTATTGCTCAGCTGAGACAGTCACGACGCGGTTTCCTTCATTGGCGGTCAGCCGGACCCGATACGTGACTTCACCGGAGGCCAGAATGCTGGCCGTCAAAAGCAGCACCACCAACCGTGTCAAGCGCGCGCTCCGAAATGCTCTCGCAAAATGCGGCCCGCGACGGGAGCGGCATCGGCCCCGCCGGATCGCCCTTGTACGAGAACGACGACGGCGACCTCCGGCGAACGGCTGGGTGCAAAGCCGGCAAACCACGCGGCGTGCGAGCCCGACGATGTCAGCACGCTTCCGGTCTTTCCCGCCACTCGAATGCGTGCAAGACGTGCAGGCTGGGCGGTGCCAAATTCCACTGCTCCTTCTAATCCTTCCAGGATCGGTGCCATCTTGAGATCGGCCGGCCGCCGCGCCAGGTAGCGGTAAGCAGCTAGCAATCCAAGCGGCGTCACACGTACGCCTTCTTCACCTAAAGCTTGTAACTCTTGCGCTTGTCCGGATGCGGAAAGGACGGGCTCCGAATCCAGGCCCGTTCGTACCAGAAATGCGGCCAGCTCGCCTGGCGCTAACCGCCGAGCGAAGTGCGCCACGGCACAGTTACATGAATAGGCAATTGCCCTGCTCACGTTCATTGGGAGGGCGACTGGTGGATGCGAGCAGGTCAATCGATGCCCGCCCAGAATCAGCTCACCCGGGCAATCGAATACATCTTTACACGTTAATTTTCCTGCATCGATCAGTGCGAGCAGGCTCAACGGTTTCATCGTCGAACCCGGCGCGCCGAGGCACCCTCTGGCTATTTCATCGCCTTGCACCGAGATGATTCGCCGGTCGCGGACGCTCATAAGCAATGCAGCGCCACGGAGAGATTCCGCATCGCTAAAACGACAGCTGGACGCGAGAGCGACGCCTGCCATTCGGGCGAGTACATCCCTCCGCCGAAGCTGTTCGTTAGAATCCATCGTGAGAGCTCTTCATGAATTCAGCAACAATCAACAAGTCCCATGAAAGTAATTCGGCCGCGTTTCTCACAGTGGAACAGATTGGGCCTGCCGTTACAGAGGAACTGAAAAACACTTCGTTCATTGATGTTCACACACATTTATTCATGCCGTCGCTCGGCAATCTCGGGCTGTGGGGCATTGATGAGCTGCTGACCTATCACTACCTGGAAGCGGAATTGTTCCGCTTCTCGTCCGTGACCCCGGATCAATACTGGTCGCTCTCCAAATATGAGCAGGCCGATCTCATATGGCGCACCCTGTTTGTAGAGAACACACCGGTATCGGAAGCGACGCGAGGCGTGATTGCGGTGCTCGCCGCATTCGGGCTCGATACGGGTGCGAGCGATCTCACCGAAGCTCGCGATTTCTTCGCAAAACAGCAGATCGCTCCGCATATCCGCCGCGTCTTCGCGCTCGCCGGCATCAGCGAAGCCGTCATGACAAACGATCCGCTCGATCCTGTGGAAGCGCCTTTGTGGGACAAGAGCGCTGAGCCGGACGCCCAGTTTCACGCCGTTCTGCGGCTCGACCGCATCTTGAACAAGTGGCCGCAGCATTGGAGACAGTTAACGGCTGCCGGGTACAAAGTTGAAGAGAACCTAACCCGGCAGACAATATCTGAAGTGCGGCGGTTTCTGGGTGATTGGTTCCGGCGCATGCATCCGGTCTACATGGCTTGTTCACTGCCGGATACATTTCAGTTTCCCGAACAGAGCGCGCGGGCCGATCTGCTGAGGCAAGCCGTCCTTCCCTCGTGCCGCGAGTTCGATATTCCACTTTCGCTCATGATCGGGCCCCGCTACCAGGTGAACCCCGCAATACGGTTGGCAGGCGACGCTGCCGGTGAAGCCGATCTTCGCGCGGTCGAGTATCTCTGCCGAGAATTCCCAGAGAACCGCTTCCTCATTAGTGTCCTGAGCCGCGAAAACCAGCACGAGCTCTGCGTGTACGCGAGGAAGTTTGCCAATCTGCTGCCATTCGGCTGCTGGTGGTTTCTGAATAACCCATCGATTGTAGAAGAGATCACGCGCGAGCGGATCGAGATGCTGGGCACCAGTTTCATCCCGCAGCATTCCGATGCTCGCATTCTCGAGCAAGTGATTTATAAATGGCACAACACGCGACGAACGATGGCGCCAATTTTGACCAACGCTTACGAATTGTTGGCCCAGGATGGCCGCAGGGTGAAAAGAGCGGAGATCCATCGGGACATCGAGAAACTGTTTCGAAGCAATTTTGCGCGCTTCGTCCATCTGAAGGACAGCAGGCATGGCCACACCGGCGCCGCTTAGCTCGGAGGCGGCCCGCGGGCCGAAGACCCTGCGAAAACTGCGTTGGTATGTTTGCGGCCTGCTGTTTTGGGCGACCACGGTTAACTACATCGACCGCCAGGTGATCGGAATTCTCAAGCCCGTGCTCTCCCGCGAGCTGGGCTGGAATGAGGCTGATTACGGCTGGGTGGTCTTCGCGTTTCAATGCGCCTACGCGGTCATGATGCCGGTAGCGGGCCGTCTGCTCGACTGGCTGGGAACCCGGCTGGGCTATGCACTCGCTGTTTTGATCTGGAGCGCTGCCGCGATGTGCCACGCTTTGGCCCAAAATCTTGTGCAGTTCGTGATAGCTCGCTTCGCCTTGGGACTGGGCGAAGCCGCAAATTTTCCGGCCGCAATAAAAACGGTCGCGAACTGGTTTCCCAGGCGCGAGCGCGCCCTCGCTACCGGCGTTTTCAACAGCGGAACGAATGTCGGAGCCCTGGTCGCCCCGCTGCTTGTTCCATTTATTGCCGCCCACTTCGGCTGGCGCGCATCGTTCCTCGCCACAGGTGGTTTGGATCTACTTTGGATTGTCGTGTGGCTCGCCACCTACCGTCCGCCGCAGCAACACAAATGGCTGGCACCGGAAGAGCTGGCCCTCATCGAATCGGATCAGGATCCCGAGCCCGCCCGCCGGATTCCGTATGTTCGTCTCCTGCGAACGCGGGCTGCATGGGCCTTCCTGATCGGCAAATTCATGACCGACCCGGTCTGGTGGTTCTATCTGTTCTGGCTACCTGGATTCCTGAATCAAAAGTACGGGTTGGATTTGACCCACCTCGGGCCGCCGTTGATTACAGTTTATTTGTGCGCCGATGTCGGCTCCATCGGCGGCGGCTGGCTATCTTCCCGGCTGCTCGCTCGCGGACTCAGCGTTACGGCCGCGCGAAAGATCGCGCTGCTGACGTGCGCATTGGCTGTGGTGCCGGTTTGCTGCGTGATCCTGACCGGCGGGAGACTGTGGCTCACTGTCGGGCTCATCAGCCTTGCGGCATCGGCCCATCAAGGCTGGTCCGCGAATCTCTTCACCATCACTTCAGACACGTTTCCGCGTTCGGCAGTCGGATCTGTTGTAGGGCTCGGTGGGTTTGGCGGCGCAATCGGCGGCATGCTCGTCGCGCCCGCAGTCGGATATTGGTTGGACTTCTCGCACGAAGCGTACGGCCCGCTGTTCATCATCGCCGGGGTCGCGTATCTCTGCGCACTCCTGATGATTCATTTGTTGCTGCCGAAGCTGAAGCAGGTCGAGGTTTAGCGTTCACGATCTTTGCCGCCGGTATACTGATCAGGCTTTCTTTTCCCAGTCCAGGTGAGCATGCTTAGCCATCCCCTGCGCCCTAATCACGAGTTCGGCGGCCAATAGGCATTGCGTTTGGTCCTGGGCGGTGTGGGTACGATTGACAATGTCGCTCACAAACTGCTGTCCAAAGGGAAGCGTAAGGTTGTTGCAATCGATGTACCGTGCTTGCTTCTGGTCGACGAGGAATAGGTGATTGCCTTGTTTGCTCACCGCCACGTTCGTATACTTGCGTGCTTCGATATACCCCTCAGCGCCCAGAATGAAAAGTCTGCCATCTCCCCAGGTACCAAGCCCGTAAGGCGTAAACCAATCCAGCCGGACGTAACCGAAACCCTTGTTCCCACGAAGTATCATGTCGCCGAAATCCTGGAAGTGGGGATGATCCGGATGCCGAAGGTTTGCGACTTGAGAAGCTACTACTTCTGCGTGTGTTGAGCCTGTGTAATAGAGAAACTGGTCCACTTGGTGCGATCCGATGTCGCAAAGAATTCCGCCGAACTGAACTTCATTCCAGAACCAGTCGGGTCTTCCCCCTTTGCTGCCTACGCTGCCAGCATCACCACCAGGCCGCTGAATGATCTGGTGGGGAGCGATATTGATCGTCTGGATCACGTCGCCGATCGCGCCCGCTCGTACCAGTTCACCAGCCTTTACCGCTGCTTTCACTTCCAGGCGCTCGGAGTACATGATGGCGTAAATGCGACCCGTCGCGGCAATCGTCTTTCGGACCTCACTGAGCTGCTCTAGCGTCGTGATGCCTGGCTTATCCGACAGGAAATCTTTACCCGTCTGCATGCAGCGGATCCCGAGTGGTGCCCGTTCATTGGCGATCTGCGAACTGAGAATGAGCTGAATCGAAGAGTCGTGAATGATCTCGTCCTGGGTCCCTGCGATTGGCACGCCCGGATAACGCTTCTGAAAAGCAGCAAGAAGTTCCGGCTCTTGCCCCCAAGTCTTGACCAGAGTCCCACCACCGCGCTTGATGGCCTCCACCATACCGTAGATGTGGCTATGACTGATACCGCAAACCGCGAAGCGAATGGTATAGGGCGGGGTGACTGGTTCGGACCGAGGCACAATCTCCTCCTGTATAGAGCTGGCATGAACCGGTGTGGCACCGAGAGCCGGAAAGGAGGGCAGTTCTGATGCCACGCTCGCAGCGGTCAAGGTTTGCAGAAAGTGGCGGCGGGGTACGGGAGGTTGATTCATTCTTTTATCGATCCTTTCCGAAGTTTTGTCGAATGGATACAAAGTCTGCTATGTAGGCCTGTGAGTGAATGGCAACGTAGAACTCGGCAGGAAGAATGACTCCGATCACTTATGCTGTGCTGATTCTACTTTAGTGGGCCTTCCTCTTCTGGTTCCGCTCGGTGCTGAGCGGTCTGAAGCAAGCACTTTCGGTCAGCAGTGAGGAGCGATGCGGTCCTTGTACCCCCAGCTAGGGCAAGCACAGCCTGCTCTAGCAATCAGCGTCCTATTATGTCCACATGGTCGAACGCCTGCCGTTATCCGCCCTGCTGTCACAGGCCTTGGTGGCGTTCGCCATCGAGTTCGATAACGAGTTTGAGCACCGGACCCCTCATCGCACGACCAACCATGGCTCGACAGGTGGTTCGAGACCGGCTCCGTGGCTTGTGTCCATCGCGATGTGGATTAAATTCATGCGATTTGTGCCCGATACCGGAATAACAGTTCGGCAATTCCAGAAATTGGCGGCCTTGCCCAACAAGGAAACGAAGATGTGGTTGACCCGCCTGAGCCAATGGTGGGGCTATATCACAATCGACAAGGGTGGAGCGGGAGATCCGTTCAGCCGGGTTATCCGCCCTACTTCCGGAGGTAAAAAGGCGCTGCAGGTCTGGCGGCCTCTGACCGGCATCATTGAGAAGCGCTGGGAGCAGCGGTTTGGCAAGGACACCGTTGATGAGCTTTGCCTATCGATGCAATTGCTGGTCAGTCAACTCAATCCGGAACTTTCTGACTACCTTCCAATCCTGGGCTATCAAATGTTCAGCACGACACCCGATCCTGACTGCCATGACCGAGCCAAGTATACGGCAGCTGTTGGCAATGAGTATACTCTGCCGATGCTGCTGTCGAAGGTGTTGCTAGCTTTCGCGAACCACTACGAGCGCGAGTCGGATTTATCACTCGCGATAAGCGCGAACGTCCTGCGCTTAGTGAGGGACGAAGGAACGCCTATCCGGGACTTGCCACGTTTGTCGGGCGTGTCGAAAGAAGCAATAGCTGTGGCCGTGAGGCGTCTCGAACAAAGCGCTCTTGTGATCGTTCAACCCGGGGCGGAAGGCAGCCGGGTAAAGTCGCTTATTTTGACCGTCAAAGGGCGTCGAGCACGCGAGATTTACTATCAGACCGTGCGGAACACCGAGAAGCGTTGGAAAGCGATCTTCGGCCAGCCTGTTGTCAATCTGCGGTGCTCACTCGAACATCTGACGGGAGAATGCCTGCCTGGCCAGTCTCGTCTCTTTGCAGGATTAGAGCCCTACCCGGACGGATGGCGGGCTACTATCCCCAGGCCCGAAGTGCTTCCGCACTATCCCATGGTTCTACATCGCGGCGGTTTCCCGGACGGCAGTTGAGACGAGTCGCGTCGTCTTCTTCGCAAGGAGAGATCTGAATCCGAGCACACTGCTCGATTCGCGATCTCCGTTTATCGTCCCCCGCCCTGCAGGAAACCTCCGAGCTCTTGGCAAAAGGGAAGTTACTTCCGTTTCTCCTGAATTGAATTTTGCCGAAGCGGCAATACTCGCGGTTGTTGTCCTTACTTGACTGGGATTAGCACCGGCGCGTCTTTATTCTTCACTAAGAACACCACGAACTTCGCTGACTTAGTATTACTTGCGTTCCGCCCGACAATATGAACATCGTTGGGACCTTCATAAAAGGTCTGGCCTGGCGTCAGCGTGATTTCCTTCCCACCCTTCACCTGCATCACAACGGAACCTTCAAGCACATAGAGAAAAGCATGCGCGTTGTGCCGGTGGATAGGATCGGAAGCGCCAGGGGGATACACGACACTGATCATCAAGCCCTCTTTGCCGGGAAATTCCGGTAGCTCCTTTGACATCAGAGGTGTGACCTTGGCCTCCTGTGCCATCAGGGTGCTGCTCAAGAAGGATGTCAGCACGAACAGTAGTTTTAAGCGCGCCATCAGTTGCTCCCCGCCGCCTTTTCTATTGCAGGCTGCCGATTTGCGGAGTGGCTGAGCCAGGTTTCGAAGCGCGTCTCTCCGAGCCGCGCGTCACTGCCGGGAATAAGCGTGGTCTCGCTCACCTTAATGCCGTAGTATCGCGCTTGCGGGTCGGCAACAACCTCCCGCGGATCCTTGCGTGCGGCAAGATCTCGCCGGACCAATTCATCCAGATGAAACTTTTCTGGGCCCCCTACTTCAACTGTGCCGTTCAGAGGTGAGCCCAGTGCGACGCGGTACACGGCACTGGCGACGTCCTCGGCCGCCATGGGCTGGATGAGGGCAGCTGGCAGGCGTACCGTATTACCGTCTGTGGAAAGATCTGCGATGGCTTTGATGAATTCGAAGAATTGCGTCGCGCGAACGATTGAGTAGGGGATTGGGGAACTCTTGATCAAATTTTCCTGCGCGATTTTTGCACGGAAAAAGCCGCTTTCGAGCAGACGCTCGGTTCCAACGACTGACAATGCCACGTGGTGCCCCACGCCGGCAGCCGCTTCATAGGTGAGAAGGTTGCGAGTTGATGTCTCGAAGAACTTCAGCACTGCCGCGTCCTCCCAGGAAGGGGAGTTCGTTACATCGACAGCGACGGCGGCGCCTTTTAACGCCTCAGCTAAGCCCTCGCCTGTAAGACTGTTGACACCAGTTTTGGGCGCTGCGGCTACTGCTTCGTGGCCGTGCTCACGAAGCTTCGTGACGAGCTTTGATCCGATGAGTCCAGTGCCACCTATTACTACAATTTTCATGATTGTCCTTTCGTTCGGTCGGGCGCTTCGAAGTTGCCCGTCCTACTCGTTAGGATCGAATATCCAATGGCTTTGTGACACCATCGTTTTCAGGCGGAATCGCCACGTTCTGCTGCCTAGCGAGACATCTTCCCGATGCGCGGGTCAGATCACCAGAGGAAGTTTTGAACGCCACGTTGAGGAATGAGCCGCTCGAGCTGCCTTCGTCAGTGGCGCCGCCGCTTCAACGAATCAGCCAGGGGCTCCTGGAAACAGATCCCGAAAAGCGTTTCCAATCGGCCGCCGATCTGAGTTTCGCTCTACAGACTTTCATTAGGATTGTGCATTCGTCGTCACGAGCGAGGAATGGTGCTGGCACCGATCTGCTGCAGCATGCCGAGTTGATCTGAGCTGCCCCAGCGCTCAACCATTTTGCCGTCACGAAACTTCGAGAGTTGCAGCCCGCGGATCTTCACCCTTCTTCGTGTTGGCGCGACGCCCATTAGCGGCCCATTTTGTGTTCCAGTAAATGTATACGCAAACGCGATAGCTTCTTCATTCGCCACAAGCTCTGCAAGTTCCACCTTCATATCAGGGAAGGCTTGGCGCATTTCGGTAAAAAGAGCCCGATATCCGTCCGGTCCAGAAACCTGTCCCGGAGCGGGATCGTGGTCGACACAATCGGTTGCTACCACATCACTGAATAATTCGTATTTTCCTGTATTCACCGCTTCAGCAAATTTGCTGAGAGCTGCCGCGTTTGCCTCTTTACTCATTCTTTCGCTCCATTCCGGGAAAAGCTTAGCACTGTTTCGGCCAGAAAGGAGTTGTCACTGACGAGAGGGACGCTACGCGTGCACGCTGATTGGCAAATCGATTCGGATCGGCGATAACGTGATTGGAAGCTTACTCCGATTCATTTCCTCGAGTTGACAAACCTAACGAAAGAAGCGCGCTCAGACGCTTGCATGGTCCGTCCTAATCGCGCGAGCCGATCCATCACGGCGGTTTACGGATCGTCTCCTGCGAGGCACACAATTATCCTTGTCGAAGGCCCAGAGCAGGATCGATACGCGCCGCCCGGCGAGCCGGAAAGAATCCGGCCAGCAAACCGATCACAATCGTTAAAACGCACGCCGCCGCGAGCGATACGGGATCGAGCGGCGATACCTCAAAGAGAAAACCGCGCAGCGTCCTTGTCAGCAGATAGACGCCGACCAGCCCAAAGCCCAGTCCGATCCCAGTCATTACAAACGCACTCTGCAAAATCTGCACCAGCACATCGCGCGAGCGCGCGCCCAGTGCCATCCGGATCGCAAGCTCCACTCGGCGCTGGGCCACCGCATACGAGATCACTCCGTACAGTCCGATTGCCGAAAGCACAACTGCAACAAGCGCAAACGCACCGATCAGCCACGCCGGACGGCTCGTCCCCGAAAACGTCTCGCGCCTGACCTGCTCTAACGTGGCAATATCAGCCAGGGGCAGACTCGGATCGACTGCTTGCAAAGCATGTTTCATGCCGGCGATAACGGACGTCTCGTCCCCATTGGAACGAATTAGCAACTTGAAGTACGGTACAGGCGACTGCGCCAGCGGAACGTATACCACTGGCGGCTCAGCCATGCCCGGCGCTGTTGTTCGCTCATTGCGGACAACACCCACAATCTGAACGTCTGCCAAAAGCGTCTGCGTTTGTGTGTAATCTCCCGACGTAAGCCGGATCGATTTGCCGACCGGATCCTGCACGTGTGCCACGTCTGCTAGCCGCGCCGCCAGAGCCTGGTTGATCACTAGTACTCGCGTACCCCGCTGGCGATCGCGATCGCTGAATCCGCGACCGGCGAGGACCGGGATGCCCAGTGTTTGAAAATACCCGGCATCCACCCGCTTGCAGCGCACCAGTACCGGCTTCTCAACCTCGGGAATGAAAAGCCCTTCGCCGTTGCTGATCCATTGGAGCGGAAGAAAAGTGGACATCCCAAACTGTGCGAGCCCCCGTGTCGCATGTAGCCGGTCCGACAGTGTCCGGTAAAAAAGCGCAGCTTTCTCGGCCGTTGGATACCCTTGCTCAGTAAGAAAAATCGAGGCAGTGATCACGTTCTCGATGCGGACCCTGGTATCGACTTGCTCAAGCTTACGAAGACTCCGCCCTAGCAGCAGAGCACCGGCAACGAGAACGAGCGAGAGCGCCACTTCCGCAACAACGATTGTCCGCCGCACGCGAATGTGAATCGACGACGATGAACGGGAGGTCTGCTTCAGTGCTTCGGCAAAATCGCCCTGAAAGGCTTCAAACGCCGGCAGCGTGCCCGCCATCAGTGTAACCGCCAGTACGGCACCGGCCGCAAAAACGAGAACGTGCCAGTTGATTCCCACCTCGGCGGTGAAGGGCAGCGCCTTCGCCAAAAACGGCTCCGCCAACCGGAGAAGCGCATACGCAACCGCAATTGCTCCCATGCCGCCGAATAAGCAAAGCGCCAACGATTCGGTGAGCAGTTGCGCCACAAGCCTTCCTCGTCCTGCCCCGACCGCGGCACGAACCGCCAGTTCCGCTTTGCGTGTAGCTCCGCGCGCAAACAGGAGGTTGGCAACGTTCGCACACGTGATCAACAAGACGACCAGGACGGCGCCGAATCCGATCTCGAGCGAACGACGGAGATTGCTGCCCGTGAGCAGAAACGAGAGCTGCCGGACTTCGATCGTACCGGCGCGATCCTCGTCCATTACCGAGTTCGAGAGCAGCGCCGCATGGATCGCTTTCATCTGCCCGTGCGCCTGGCTCACGTTAGATTCACCTCGGATTCGTCCATATACCGTCAACCGGTGTGCCGCGCTCGATCTTTCTTCATGCGTAAAAACAAGTGGTCTCCAGAACTTTATCTCGTCATGGTCGAAAGCGCCGGCCTGCAGCACGCCGATTACCTGGCACTTAGTTCCATCCAGCAATACCGGATGCTGAAGAATCCCGGGATCCGCACCGAAGTACACTTGCCAAGCCGAGTGGCTCAAAACTATTACCCGCGCCGGACCCGGCTGATCTTCTTCCGGCGCGAACGTACGCCCAAGCGCGGCACCGATACCGAAAACCTTGAAGTATTCCGATGTAACCAACTTCCCTGGCAGGCGAAGCGGACCGTCGCTCGCATTCAGGGCTGACAAAGTGAGCTGCTCGGCGGCCATCGCATCAAATCGAGTGGCGAGACGCTTCCAGGCGAGAAACTGAGGGACCGTAGTAGCATTGGTCACTCCCGGACGCGGCGCTTCCCATATCCCCACAATGCGATCCGGATCCGGGAAGGGAAGCGGCCGTAGCATCACTGCATCCATCAGGCTGAACATTGCGATCGTGCCGCCCATTCCGAGCGAAAGTATCGACAGAATCGTAAGCGCGAAAGCTGGCGTGCGCCGCAGTGAAGCAACGCCATGGCGCAGGTCGCGTAGGAACATTTCAAGCCACGGTATGCCGCGGCTGTCGCGCTGCGCCTGTTTGACCTGCTCGATTCCTCCGAACAGACGTCGCGCCTCCCGGTGGGCATCTTCGCGCGATAAGCCCCGCGCGAGCGCTTCTTCTTCGGCACATTCGAGATGGCTGCGAATTTCCTCCGCGAGCTCCGTTTCGGGGCCTCGTTTGCTGAAAACCGCCACCAGCCTGCGTAGCGTTCGTCGGGCGCTCATCGAGCAGCCTCCAAGAAGCGTGCTACAAAGGCCGCCGCCTTCTCCCAGTTCGCCACCTCGACACGCAGTTGCTTCCGACCGGATTTAGTGAGCGAATAGAACTTCACCTTACGGTTGGTTTCCGACAAGCCCCACTCCGCCGCAATCCAGCCTTCCTGCTCGAGGCGCACCAGCGCCGGATAAATCGAGCCCTGGCTCAATTGCATCGATTCGCCCGCGACCTGCTCGATCCGCCGCGCAATCGCATAACCATGCAGCGAGCCCATTGTGTCGAGGCACTTCAGCACGAGCAAATCGAGCGTGCCGCGGGGAATCTCAGAGTTAGATTTTGACATGTCTATTACCGACATGTATAGCATCGCCCTTTCTTGTCCCTTTGTCAATTTACGGTCGTAGAAATAGGCAACGCGACAATACAGAAGAATTCCATTGCGCTGGGAAATCAATTGTTGGCTCGCTGTCTTTTCTGTTGATCGCGCCGCGTGCTTGTAATACAGGAGCAAGCCGGGACGATCAGGGCAAGGACAGAATTGCCAGCTGCTATGGTCGGGGTTGATATCGAGTTCGCAATTCCAGTAAACCTGACGTCCATATCTTGACAATCATAATGAGTGGTCGCTATCCTGTGATTGCTTAGATGAACAACACCAATACGGATGTGATTCAGGGAACACTGGATATGCTGATCCTGAAGACATTGAGCCTGCAACCCATGCACGGTTTCGGCATTGCCCGACGGATCGAGCAAATCACACAGAACGTTTTTAAAGTGAATGCCGGCTCGCTCTTGACAGCGCTGCAGCGCCTGGAGCGGAATGGCTGGCTCGCTGCAGATTGGCTGGTAACGGAGAACTCTCGCCGGGCGAAGGTCTACCGGCTGACGCAGACGGGTAGAAAACAACTGCAAAACGAGACGGAGGATTGGCAGCGCCGGTCGGCCGCGATTTCACGATTGCTTAAGGCGCAAGCTTAGTCATGCCCATCGCGCGGCAACTGGTGCGTGGTTTCCGAAATCTGCTTCGGCGGAAAGATGCCGATGAAGATATCGCCGACGAAGTCGAATGTTTTTTCGCCGAGGCGAAAGCCGACTTTGAGGCACGCGGGTTAACGGCGCACGATGCTGCTCGCGCGACACGGATCGCGCTCGGGAGCAGTACGGCACTTCGCGAACAGGTGCGGTCATATGGGTGGGAAAACACTCTCGACGGCATATTTCAGGACCTGAGATATACGCTGCGGCGCTTGCGCGCCACGCCGGGGTTCACACTGATAAGCATCGGGACTCTGGCCCTGGGGCTGGGAGCGACGAGCGCCATTTTCAGCGTGATCAACGGTGTATTGCTAAAGCCGTTGCCTTATGCTCATCCCGAGCAGTTGATCGCGCTGTGGATGACAGCGCCTGGCGTGAAGATAACGGACCTGAATATGGCTCCTTCGGTCTATTTCACGATGGCCGATGAGAGTCGCGCGTTTCAAGCCGTCAGTATTTGGACGAACGGCACGACAAGCGTCACAGGTAACGGAGAGCCGGAACAGGTGTCCGCCATCTTCGCCTCGCACGAGTTGCTTCCCATTCTCGGCGTGAAACCTCAATTAGGCCGTTTATTCGCCGCGGCTGACGATGATCCGAAGGGAGCACGCACCGTGATGCTCTCCGACGGCTACTGGCGATCGCATTTCGGCGGCGATCGTTCCGTGCTCGGCCGTCGGCTTTTGATTGAAGGTAATACGGTTTCCATAATTGGTGTCCTGCCGCCCTCGTTTCAATTTATGGATCAAAAGGCCGAACTGCTTATTCCACTACGTTTCGACCGCGCCAAAACGAATCTCGGCGTGTTCTCTTATCTGGGCGTCGGAAGGCTCAGGCCCGGGGTAACGTTAAAGCAAGCGGATGCGGACCTTGCCCGCATGTTGCCTTTGGTAATGCAGCGGTTTCCCCCACCCGGGGGTTACACCGTCAAAATGTTTGAAGATGCGCGCATCGCGCCCAATTTCAGGCTGCTGAAAGACGACTTACTGGGCGATATCGGCAATATGCTCTGGGTGCTGATGGCGACAGTGGGCATCGTTCTGTTGATCGCCTGCGCGAATGTTGCAAACCTGCTTTTGGTTCGGGCAGATGCGCGGCAGCAGGAACTTGCCGTTCGCGCTTCACTCGGGGCAGCATGGACGCGCATTGCGCGCGAACTCCTTTTTGAAAGCGTCACGCTCGGGCTCGTTGCAGGAGTAATCGGGCTTGGCTTGTCCTGGGCCGGGCTTAAGCTGCTCTCGGCGTCCGACCTGGTACGCCTGCCTCGCGCCCATAACATCCACATCGATGCTTGGGTAGTGCTGTTCGCTATGGGTACTTCAATAGCCGTGAGCGTGCTGTTTGGTTTGATACCCGTTGCACGCTACGCGAGACCCCAGATCGCTAATGCGCTCCGCGGCGGCGGGCGGTCGATGAGCTCTAGCAGGGATAGAAATCGGATCCGAAGCTTGCTTGTTGTGGTCCAGGTGGCGCTCGCGCTCATCCTGCTCGTGACGTCGGGGCTCATGATCCGTACGTTCCGCAATCTACGCCACGTTGATCCGGGATTCACCAATGCTGCCGAAATTCAAACTGTGAGGATCGCGATTCCGGACGAACAGGTGAAAGAGCCGGAGCGCGTAGTTCGCATGGAACAGGCAATGCTCGATAGAATCTCGGCGATCAACGGTGTGAGGTCCGCCTCTATTACCTCGTCGGTTACGATGGGCGGCTACGAATCAAACGATCCGGTATACGCCGAAGATAAAACGTATCGCGAAGGCACCCTTCCGCCCCTGCGCCGCTTTAAATGGATTGCGCCCGGCTACTTCAAGACAATGGGACGGCGAATGCTCGCTGGCCGCGATCAGACATGGGAAGAAATCTACAACCATCATCCTGTTGCGCTTGTGTCCGAGAACACGGCGCGCGAGATGTGGGGCTCGCCCCAAGCAGCTATCGGGAAACGCATTCGAACAACGGTAAAAGATGACTGGTGCGAAGTGATCGGCGTGGTTGGCGATGAGCACACGGACGGAGTTGACAAAAAGGCTCCGACAATTGTGTATTGGCCGCTCTTTCAGAAGAATTTTGAAGGGGATCCGGTGAATATTCAACGGTCTGTTGCCTTTGTGATTCGTACGCGGCGCGCTGGTTCGATTGCGCTTCGGGACGAATTGCGCAACGCTATCTGGAGCATAAATGCTAACCTTCCGCTGGCAAATGTGGAAACGGTGGAGACGCTGTATAACCGCTCACTCGCACGTGCTTCGTTGACGCTGATCATGCTCGCGATCGCTGGTGGGATGGCGCTGCTGCTGGGGATCGTGGGAATCTATGGCCTGATTTCTTACTCAGTTACGCAGCGCACACGGGAAATCGGGATCCGGCTCGCCCTCGGTGCGCCAATTGCACAGGTCACAACTGCTTTTGTCCGCAGCGGATTGACTCTATCGGTGATTGGCTGCGCATGCGGGCTCGGCGGGGCGCTGGTGTTGGCACCCTTGATGAAATCGCTGCTCTTTTCCGTCAGTCCTTCCGACCCGCTTACCTATGTGGCAACTTCAGGGAGCTTGATCCTGGCTGCGGCACTCGCCAGCTATCTTCCGGCGAAAAAGGCGACTAAGGTCGATCCGGTCGAAGCACTACGGGTGGAGTAAAAGGCGGTTCGTCGTCCCAAACAAGGCTGGGGGCTTGCTCCCGATGCAGCAAATCCATCCTTTGCCTGGTTCCGTAATGACCTGAACGTCTGAGTAACCGGCATCCGTGAAGAGTTCGCGATGCTCCTCAACGCTGAGGAGCGCCATACCAGTTTTTTCAGAGTATCTCTCCGCAGCTTTTGAAGTGAGGGCCTCTGCTCCTCTGTAGACTTCCGCGATGATGATCAGCCTACCACCGGGCTTCAGGACTCTCAAAACTTCGCGCAGATCCGTCGGCAAAGCAGGCCACCAGAAGTGCGTCTCGACCGCCGTGATGACATCAAAGGCGCCATCCGAAAATGGCAACCGGGAGACGGACGCTTCTCGAACCTCAACGCGTGCAATATCGATCCATTGCTTGTTCGTTCGCATGGCCATTGCCACGCTCTCGGTCGAATGATCGATGCCATAGACCTTGCCTTGAGTGGCGATTTCAGCCAACTTGCTCACGGTTCGGCCCCCGCCGCAGCCTACATCGAGGATGATGTCGTGTTTCCCTATCAAAGCATGCGACAAGCCCCAATCGGTCACCTTGGAGTGGCGTGAATTCATATTCCGCAGAACCAATCGTCCCAGCCATCCAGTCGGATTCTGACATTGATTTACGCGTGAGCTTCTGCCGGTCATAGCGGGGTTCGCGCAGCCAAAGACTCTACACAGTGAACGACGCCGCTGTGGTCAAAATGGATGATTTTGCCACGGCGGGCAAGGAGCGTGGTGATCCAGAGCAATTGGCAGAGTCGACATACGCCTGCATCTTTGGCTTGATGCGGGCGAGGCGCCGGGGATCGAAACTCTGAGATTCGGGAGCGGCGATTTGTGTCACTAGCGCCTGCAGTATGGCCATTCAGGGATCGTATCAACAGCGGCAGATCCCATGAGAAGAAGTGGCCTAGGTGAAGGAGAGAAGCTAAGTGGGATCTATCCACGGTGGCCTTCGGATAGCGCGTTATCTATGACTCATGGAAACGCGTGAGCTCTATTCTGAACAGCCACGAGCAGGACCGGACGTACAATCGCGATAATCCCTCAGCTCGCCATGACAGAATACCGGAATGAAAGTTCTGATCGCCGGAGCCACAGGCGCGATTGGTAAGCCTTTGCTGAGTTGTTTGGACGACGCGGGACACGAACTCTTTGCGCTGGTTCGCTCCCGCAAAGCCACCGGCACCCGCGAGGCTACGCGAGCCCATGAAGTAGTCGCAGACGCGCTCGATGCCACATCTGTGTTGGACGTGGTCCACGATGCCAAGCCTGACGTAATCGTTAACGAACTCACATCGCTCCCGAAACATTACACGCCGGAGGAGATGAAGGCAGCCGCTGCGCGGGACGAGGAAGTGCGAGTGAAGGGCAATGCAAACCTGCTGTTGGCCGCGCGCGCCACGAATTGCCGCCGGTACATTCTGCAATCTTCCGCCTTCTGGTACGCGCCCGGACCCGGACTGGCCGATGAGACTGCCTCGTTTGCGTTTGATGCTTCGCCCGGCATCGCTGCCGGATGCAGGAACTATGCCGATTTGGAAGCGGCGGCACAGGAATCCGGGCTAGAGGTGGTGTTGTTACGATACGGATTTTTCTACGGACCCGGAACTTGGTTCAGCCGAGAGGGGGACATCGGCGACCAGGTTCGCCGGCGGGAGGTGCCGCTGATCGGCAAAGGTGAAGGTATCTGGAACTGGGTGCATATTGAGGATGCCGCAGCCGCGACGTGTGCCGCGCTCACCGCTGATCCGGGCGTTTATAACGTGGTTGACGATCAGCCGGTTGCACAAACCGTATGGCTTCCCGCGTTTGCAAAATTCGTTAGCGCGCCCGAGCCGCCCACCGTCTCAGAAGAGGACGCACTGCGGAACTCCGGGCCGGATAGCGTTTACTACGCCACCAAGCTCCGCGGAGCTTCGAACCAGAAGGCAAAAAGCAAGCTGGCATTCCGTCCGCAACCGCTAGAATGGCTCGGGGCGTGAGCAGGCGCAACGGTCTGAGGATGAACGGTGCGTGCAATGGTGCGAAGTGAAGACGCGTGCTCTTGGTAACCGGCAACGAAAAAATGCGGCGACATTCACCGTGCCTGCAAAAGAGGCCTGAGTGTCCGCGCATGATCGCATTCAACAAATCTGACTTTCGATTCAAGTGAACGGATACGAGAAAAGGAGTATCGATCATGGATATGAAGCTGGAAGTTTTGGTGCTACCTGTCTCTGACGTCGATCGGGCCAAGCACTTCTACGAGAAGCTGGGGTTTCGCTTGGATATTGACTACGTCGCCAACGAGGACTACCGGGTGATACAGTTCACTCCTCCCGGTTCGGAGGCCTCGATCATCTTCGGCAAGGGAATCACTTCCGCTCAGCCCGGCTCGATTGACCGGCTGGTCCTGGCGGTTTACGACATCGACGCGACCCGTGGCAAGCTGCTCTCGCATGGCGTCGAGGTAAGCGAGGTATTCCACGACGCAGGCGGTGGCCTCGGTGGCGGTTTTAACACCGGCACCAAAGGGCGTGCTCCGGGTGCGGATCCCCAACGCCGTTCCTACGCCTCGTATGCCTCATTCAGCGATCCCGACGGCAACGTTTGGCTGCTACAGGAGATCAAGGAGCGGCTCCCGGGCCGGGGTGTGATGACGGACGTCGCGGGTCTCGCAGAGCTCCTGCATGAAACGTCCAGCCATCACGGCTCGTTCGAGGCAGTCGCCCCACCGCACGACTGGTGGGACTGGTACGCGGCGTACATGGACGCTCGCGAGCGCGGGAGTACGCCGGAGGAGGCCTCCGCGGCGGGCGCGCGCTACATGGCAGAGGTCAAGCACGTTGTGGTCTCGCCTGCTTGAACTCAGCGAGCGATCACTCGGAATCGAGAGGATGCGACAGCTTCTTCCCGCGCTCGCGGCGCTGAGACCGGCAAACCAGGACGAGGCTATAGCTCGGTTGGGCTGTGCGGGCCGCGCTACTCGAGCGTGGGCTGCCCCTACTGCAGCGGTAATTCGCCGTTCTTGGGACCTTCCTCCTCATCGCTGTCCGGGATACATGATGCCGCTGCAACCTGATCGCCGTTTTCCATACGAACCAGACGCACACCTTGCGTCGATCGTCCGGCTTGCCGGATCTCGCCGGATTCCAGCCGGATAATCTTGCCGTCCTTGGTAATGATCATCAAATCGGTGTTCTCTTTCACTGAGAGCACCGCGACGACCTTACCGACCTTCGGCGTGGTCTTCATGTTGATCACGCCCTTGCGGCCACGGCCCGTCAAACGGTAGTCTTCGAGCGGCGTCCGTTTCCCAAAGCCGTTTTCAGAGATGGAGAGGATCAAGCCCTCTTTCTCGACGACCTCCAGGCCAACCAGGTAATCGCCTTTCTCCAGGTCCATGGCGCGTACTCCCCGCGCCTGGCGGCCCATCGGTCGAACTTCCCCTTCGTTGAACCGGATCGCCATGCCTTCGTGCGATCCCAGGAAGATGAAATTGTCGCCGTTGGTGATGGTGGCCCCGAGCAACTCGTCACCGTCGTCGAGAGCGACAGCGATAATGCCCCGCGATAGAGGATTATCGAATTCGGTCAGCTCGCATTTCTTGATCACGCCGTGCCGCGTCACCATAACGATGAACTTGCCCGCAACAAATTCCTTAACCGGCAGAAACGCTTTCACGCTCTCGTCTGGTTGCAGGCTGATAAGACCCGAGATGTGCTTCCCCTTTCCTGCCGTCCCGGCGTCTGGGATCTCGTATATCTTGAGCCAGTAAACCCGGCCCTTATTGGTGAAGATAAGCAGGTAGGCATGAGTTGAGGCGATCACCAGGTGCTCGACAACATCTTCCGACCGCGTCCCCATGCCGATGCGGCCCTTCCCGCCCCGTGATTGACGACGGTAGGTGTCCACGGACGTTCGTTTGAGATATCCGCCGCGCGACACAGTCACCGCAACGTCTTCCATCTGGACCAGGTCTTCCAACCGGATCTCGCCTGTGTCCTCCACAATCTGCGTGCGACGTTCGTCTCCGAAGTCTTTCTGAACTTCCTTGAGTTCTTTGACGATCAGGTTCTTCAATACCTTCTCGGAACCGAGAATTTCCGTGTATTCTCCAATCAGCCGTTGAATTTCGGTCAGTTCATCGAGGATCTTCTGCTGCTCCATGCCGGTCAGGCGCTGTAACTGGAGTTCGATAATGGCCTGCGATTGCCGTTCTGTAAACTCGAAGCGCGAGACCAATCCTTCACGTGCTTCCCTGGGCGTCTTCGCGGCGCGGATGAGCGCGATGACCGCATCCAGGTTGTCCAGAGCCTTTTTGAAACCGATGAGCAGATGCTCGCGCTCGCGAGCCTTACGCAGTAAGTAATCGGTCCGGCGGCGAACAACATCGGCGCGGTGCTCGATAAAGCGCTTGATGATGGCAATAAGTCCCAGTTCGCGCGGCTGGCCGTTCACGATGGACAGCATGATGACGCCGAAGTTCACCTGCATCTGCGTATGTTTGTACAGGTTGTTCAGCACCACCTCGGCCTGCTCGCCGCGCTTCAGCTCGATGACGATGCGCATGCCGTCGCGATCGCTCTCATCGCGCGGTTCGACAATGCCCTCGAGCTTCTTTTCCGCCATCAGGTCGGCAATGTGTTCAATCAGGCGGGCCTTGTTCACCTGAAACGGGAGTTCGGTAACCACAATAGATTCGCGATCTTTACCGATCTTTTCGGTGGCGGCCTTCGCGCGCAGTTTCAAACTTCCCCGCCCCTTGGTGTAGTAGTCGAGGATTCCCTGACGGCCTAGAATGAATCCGCCAGTCGGAAAATCAGGTCCCGGCACCATTTCCAGGATCTTTGCGAGCGGAGTGTTTGGATCGTTGACCAGAGCGATCGCGGCATCGATGATTTCTTTCAGGTTATGCGGCGGAATGTTCGTTGCCATGCCGACCGCGATCCCGGATGAACCATTGATCAGAAGATTCGGAACGCGGGTGGGAAGGATCTCCGGCTCGACCTCGCTGTCGTCGTAATTCGGACGAAAATCTACTGTTTCCTTGTCGATATCTTCCAGCAGCGTTCCGGCGACCCTCGCCAGGCGCGCTTCGGTATATCGCATGGCTGCCGGCGGGTCGCCATCTACCGAACCAAAATTCCCTTGTCCGTCGATCAAGGGGTAGCGCATGGAGAATGGCTGAGCCATGCGCACGAGTGAGTCATATACGGGCGTGTCGCCGTGCGGGTGGTATTTTCCCAGTACCTCGCCGACAATCTTGGCGCACTTCCGGGTCGGCCGGTTGTAGTGCAGCCCCATTTCGTGGAGCCCGTAAAGAATCCGCCGGTGCACCGGCTTTAAGCCGTCACGCACGTCTGGTAGCGCCCGCCCCACGATCACGCTCATGGCGTAATCGAGGTACGAACGCTTCATTTCGTCTTCGATATTGATGGGAATCAGGCTTTTGTTATCGCCGGGCGGGAACAGAACCCCGCCGCTCGATCCGTCTTGCTCGGGCAAAGAAACTCCTGGAAATGGGGCGGAGCGGCTCGCAAGTTATTGCTAGGCGAGAGCTTACCGCCTTTTGTCGTATATACTCGTATTTTAACAGGTTATAGAGGTGTCTTGCGCGGTATTTCGCGCATCCTAATAGTGGCCTATATCCGTCCCAGCATTGGAGATATTCGTTGACGCTTTCGATCGTGATCCCCATCCACAATGAGGAGCCGGCGATACTGCCGCTCTATGACCGGCTCACCACCGTGCTCGAGACACTCCGCAAGCCTTACGAAATTTTGTTCGTCGATGATGCCTCAACGGACCGCAGCTTCGACTTGCTGGCAAATCTCGTCGAGACGGACGGTCATCTGAAGGTAATCCGGCTGCGGCGGAATTTTGGACAGACGGCAGCTCTCGCGGCGGGTTTTGATGAAGCTCATGGCGATGTCATTGTTTCCCTCGATGGCGACCTGCAACACGATCCGGAAGATATTCCTTTGCTCCTCGAGAAGATCGACGAAGGTTACGACATCGCGAGCGGGTGGCGCAAGGACCGCGTTGACAATGCGGTCACGCGAAAACTGCCGTCTCGCTTGGCGAACTGGATGATGAAGCGCGCCTCGGGAGTCGACCTGCGCGATTTCGGCACAACATTCAAGGCATATCGCGCCGAAGTACTGAAAGACGTCAACCTTTACGGAGAACTCCACCGCTTCATTCCGGCACTCGCCAGCTTTTACGGCGCACGCATTGCCGAGGTTCCCATCAAGAATGTGGAACGCCCGAACGGCTCATCGCATTACGGCCTGAGCCGCGTATTCCGTGTTTTCTTCGATATTTTGACGATCAAGTTCCTGCTGCGGTATCTCACGCGCCCCATGCATTTCTTCGGCAAATGGGGCTTGGCCGGCATCGGCCTCGGAAGCCTGGTGCTGCTCTTCATGCTGATCAGAAAGATTGCCGGTCACGACATTCTCTCCGAGCACGGTCCGTTACTGGTGGCCGGAGCCCTGCTGTGGCTCGCGGGGCTTCTGATGTTTAGTACGGGACTCATCGGAGAAGTGCTCATGCGCACGTATTTCGAGAGCCAGGGCCGGCGGATCTACGCCATCCGCGAAGTTAGGAGCCGCAGCGAGCAGTTGGTCGATGGCGCTCGTTAGCGAATACCAGGGCGTCATTTTCGATTTCGGCGGCGTACTGGTCGCGCATCAGAACGACGCCGATCAGGCTCGCCTTGCTGCCTTAGCCGGAATCTCGCCCACTAAATTCTTCGATCTGTACTGGTCTTATCGTCTCGATTACGACAAAGGCCTTGTATCCAATGTCGAGTACTGGCAAACAGTCGCACGGAACGGCGGGAGCACTCTGACACCGGACACGATTGATCAGTTGACGCATCTCGATAATGAGAGCTGGATGCAATTCGACCCGTCGATGTGGGAGTGGGTTGGGCAGCTTCGAAGCGCCGGCAAGCCGGTCGCGATGCTATCGAACATGCCGCGTGATCTAGGCGAAGCTCTGCGTAAGACGGACCGGCTCGAGCAGTTCGATTACGTCACGCTCTCCTACGAGGCTCGTTCTGCGAAGCCGGAACCGGCGATTTACGAGCACTGCCTCGCAGGCCTGGGTACGCCGCCGGGTAAGACGCTCTTCCTCGATGACCGCATGCCGAACGTGGAAGCTGCTGAGAAGCTGGGAATCCGCGCAGTGCACTTCGTCGATCGAGACGAAGTGCTGGCGAAGTTGAGAGGATACTACTAGATCCTGATTTCCTTCTCAGCCCCCGACGATTTTGGTGGGGCAGGCGCTTTCGCGGGGTGCCCTCTGGGCCTGGCTCGCAACCCCGCTAATCCTCCGGCTGTGTCCACACGCGGACTCAGTTCATTCGCGGCGGGTTCGGTGTCGCATCATGGTCTCCCGGGGATGCCGGCGTGCGTTCACGCTCGCTGATTTCGGAATCGTTTCCCGTGATTCGTTCCTCCGAAGAGGCTCCGGGTTGCAGCGCGTTGACATGTTTTGGACCGAGGCCGAGCCCGATTAGCGCCAGGGCAGTAATCTTGCCTTCATTCTCAATTCCCTGATCCGTTTGAAATCGCTGTAACGCGGAAATTGAACCGGGTCCCCACTTTCCGTCGATTTCTCCGCGGTAATAGCCCTTATTCGCGAGTGCTTGCTGGATCTCTTTGTATCGTTCAGCCGTTGGATGTACCTGATACGTGCGCCTTCTCGCACGCCGATGATAACGGCGGCGGCGTACCCGGTGTTTGGACGGATGCCTGGATCGAGCAACTCTCTTGCGCGCTCGTGTTCTGTGACGAACTCGCCTTGTAACCGGCTGATCAGCCCAGGCAAACGACATGCCTGAAAAAGTCGCGAGGCCGACCACGGCCACGAAGGCAAACATCCTCCCCACAAGCCGCATACTATCAAGCTGCGGTTTCGAACCCCTCAAAATGCAATTCGCAAGGGTCGCGCCAGAGAAATTGCAGTGATTGTAGAAAACAGAAACAGCCAGATAAACCACGGAAAATGGAATCCCAGCCACTCCATTGTTCGTGAAGGATAATCAATTACAATCCATTCCACATTTCCGGCGGGAAGAGGACGCTCTGTCGGGTGCAAGAGCAATCGCCACGACAGCCGAACGCGTTTTATAGATAGAAATGTCGGGCGAGAGCCGGAAGCAACCTTCTTTGTAGTTATTTCGGTCGGGAACACAACCCGGAGCAGTCCGGAAGTCGCTTTCTCCGCCCGTATACGCCAGGCGATTTGACCAGTTCCTTGCATCCGCACGGCGGGTGTCTCGACGTTGATTCCTTGCGGCGCCTGCAAAATCGGTGCCGCGAGCAGAGTGCCTGCAGGATGCAGCACCTTCACAGTAACGATGGCAGCTTTACCGATCGAAAGGGGTGCTCTCCCATAGAATGGTTCCAAAATCGAAAACAGAAGTATCATCGGAAGCGCCAGGATTAATACCGGACGCAGCATCAGCGCCAAATACCGCACGTTAAGCCAAAGCAGTCTCGTTTGGGCGCGCCAGACAAGACGGGGTTCATCCACAAAGAGCCGCAATTCGTATAGACACGCCTGAATTTGACGCCGTATCCCCCGAATCGCCTCCTGATTCGAAACTTTTCGTAGGATCAGTAAGAGCGCGATTCCCAGCGCAATCCCAATTGCCGCGAGGCTAAGCATGGATCGTCGGTCGGGCCGGAAATCTCACAACGGTTACTCCAGATAGCCGAGGCCTTTCATCTTCTTCACGATCTCTTCATCGGATTCGGCATCCTCAAGCCGTGCCAATTCCTTCTCAACGATATGCTGCACAAACTCCTCCGGCGAGCTGTAACCGGCAAGATCAGCACACTTCTTTATGCGATCCATCAGGCTCTTATCGAATCTGAGTGTTGTCTTGAACATTTCCTACCTTTTCCCAAAGCCGATTACACTCAGTAGATTGTTCGGCCCATCATCTCTGGAGGTTTCGATATGCCGAATTCCGAGAGCATCGTGACCGTCAAATCATACAGGTGCGGATCGGCAACGTTGCTTTTCTGGTTGCTGATCAGCACTCCGGGGACGAATTGCGGCGCTATGCAGTGGTCACCCCGCCACTCGTCTACATTGTCTACAATGACCTCCTCAGGCACCTCTCCGAGCGCAGTCTGCCAAGACGAACGATAGCCCGGATAATACCCTACAATGAGATCCGGCGCGACATCAGAGGTATCTGCATCAGTATCATTTGGTTCGAAGACGCTGGCCACCACAGGCTGTCGATTCTTGGGATCACGGAATGACAACAGCCGTTCCCGGAGTTCTTTCAGAACCGATCGGGCTTCCTCGCCGCGGGCAACAATACCGTATCGTTCGCGGTCAAGTTGGTTTACATAGACTCCGTTCAGACCCAGTGAGTATGCTTTCGTTTGAGACCAATCGATATTCTTGAGCGATTCATTGTTTTTTGTTTCATTCGGATCATTCAAAGTCAGAAATCCTTCTCTCCGGAGCCATGTATTCAGATTTACGGCGCGGTCGAAACTGGTAAAGCCATGATCCGACATGATAATAAGTGTTCCGTTCCCCATGTGTTGTCGGACCCAACCAACTGTTCGATCCACCAGCTTATAAGTTTCTAGTAAGTCGGACTCATATTTTCCCCAAAGCATGTGTGAATTCTGATCGACTCCAAAAAAATGAAAGAAGAGCAATCCGTCCCGAAAATGTGCAAGGCCATAACGCAAGACTCTTAATAGCTCGCGTGAAACCTCGCGGCTCTGATCGAGATAATCGTGCTTAGTAAGCACATGCTGACGGTAGGCAGCGGTATCTTGGGGCATGCCTTGCGTATAGAACAGGCCCAAAGCGCTTGCCAATTCCGAACTGTAGGACGCCGGCGAGGAAATCGGAAGGTTGGGTTTCGCGGGGTCAATATTAATCGGTGTAATGTACACCTCGAATTGAGGGTGGACTTGCTTCAGAAAAATCCGGAAGATGCCTTCTGCGCCTTGAATCCACGGAATGAGCGGAAAATGCACGTGCAGCCAAGGTGACCATTCGCCCTGGTTCAGAATCACTCGCTGGTCATCGATTTCAAATCGCGCAGCGGAATTCGCAGGATCTACAAAGGCACGCATGTAGGCGAACGTGGGTGCCTGATCCTTTCGTAAAGAATTATACGGTCCGCGAATTCGCAAGAGGGCCTGTCCGTGTTTAGTATGAACACGAATGATGCTTCCACCCGGTACGTTTCCCTCAATACGGTCAGGCTCCTCCGTGTAATAGGAGAATTCACCGAAGGTTCCGCGAAGATCTGGCGCTCCCATCCCCGCTAGTGACTTACATCCCTCACACGCAATTGGTGTGAAATTCGTCGGCATGCGCAGAATAGTCACCGGAATTTTGTGAGCCGCAAGAATTTTCCAAAAAGGCGTCCCCTTCCTGTATGTCTGAACATGGCCGCGCGAAACCGGCAGCAGGTATGGACCAAGCGGCAGCGATATTCTGTCGGAGGTTGTTTGCGCCATCGAGGACCGCGGCAGCAGCGTGTCCGGGTCCCGCTCTACAAAGTCGAAAACGCCATGCGCCTTAGGTTTCAGGCCGGTAATAAAAGTAGACCAGGCTACCGGACTTTGCGGCGGCATTGTAGTTGCAAGCCGCTTGAATTCGCCTTGTTTCCGCAAATGGTCAAGATTCGGAAGATCGGTCCAGTGCCGCTCGAGAAATACCGGATCCATGCCATCGATGCCAAGGATTACAATCCGTTTCCCGTGTGCGCCGGAGA
>DATBHS010000159.1:0-9250 GCA_036557345.1 Bryobacteraceae bacterium | reverse complement strand
GCTTCGTGTAGCAAACAAATTCATGCTGAACGTAATGGGCATCTTCAAGCCGATGATGCGCGAAATTGCCGAAATGAACTACTTGTGGACTACGCCTGTGAAACTGGACGACACTCGGCTCCGGCAGTTACTACCCCAATTACAAAAGACGCCCTACGAAAAGGGGATCCGAATCACGGTGGACGAGATGCGCAGAGTAGGGGCGCCCGTCGGTCCGTGAGATTTACACAATCGCGCGAATCGCCCGGACCGGCAGAAATATCACGGCGGCCACCAGAGCGAGCACGCCATGCACTGCAATTCCGAGTAGCCGGAATGGCAGCAGAATGACCCACACGATGGGATACAAAATCAAAGCCGCAATCGCCAGGGGCCACGAGAAAAGCAATAAAAGGCACCAGAGAATGAACGTAAGCATTTGTCTACTTCTGTTCCTTTGAGCAATACGTACACAAAGTGATAGAAGTTCCGAGCAGAACGCAAGTACAATAAGACCGTGCGGCGCCTGCTGGCAATTCTTCTGTTGGCCGCAAGCAACACTCCGTTGCTTATACTGCCGGCATTTGCCCAGACGGATCCGGAACTGCCGCCGTGTTGCCGAATCGCCGGAAAGCACAAATGCGCCCTGAAGCATGCCCGGCAGTACGAGTCCTCGGGCCCTTCGATTGCAAGTGTCGGCGACCGCTGCCCGTTTGTGGGTTTTAGCGGCGCGAGCGGATTGAACCTGCACCCATTCCTCCTGACCGGCACCAGCGACGCCGTCCATCATGTAGTGGTAATTTCAGCCGCTCGGATATGTCTTCACCGGATCACCCTCACGGCCCCCGGACGCGCACACTATAAACGCGGTCCTCCCCTTTTGCTCACCTAATTCAAGATCGCCACAACCGTCCTCAAATCGCTTAGAGAGCCGCGACCGGCGGGAGCGGTTTCGGCGGCGTGCCGAACTTGGCTTAAGGCCTTTTTTGTCCAAGACGTG
This sequence comes from Bryobacteraceae bacterium, assembly GCA_036557345.1. Taxonomy (GTDB): domain Bacteria; phylum Acidobacteriota; class Terriglobia; order Bryobacterales; family Bryobacteraceae; genus Bog-105. The sequence continues at coordinate 8,271 of DATBHS010000159.1, read as the reverse complement.
ATTTCGGCAGGCGACGCATTGCTGTGCGCCTGCATTTGGTGAGCCTATGAAGGTCTATAGAGCAATCGCTCTCTTTACTTATTTGCTGGGCATACCGGCATATGCAACTATCTTCAGCACGGTGCGAGGCATTGTGCACGACCCGAGCCACCGGCCGATTCCGGGTGCCGAGGTTATCTTACGAGCCAACAACTCCGAGTACACGCAAAAGGCGGCAACCGATTCAGAAGGGTCTTTCGAGTTCACCACCGTGCCGGTAGGCACCTACACGATCTGTGTATCGCATCCCGGCTTTGCGGAACAGGAACAGATGCTCGCTGCCGCTTCAAGTTCCGCGCCAGTGTTGCATTTCCAGCTTCAACTCGCGCAACAAAAGGAATCCGTCACTGTCGCGGAAACGCCCGAAGCTGTGAATCCGCAGTCCATGACTCCCACTACGACAGTGACGCGCCAGGACATTTCGGCAATGCCCGGCGCAGGCCTGAGCAACAGCATGGCAATGATCACGAACAATGTTCCCGGCGCGTATATGACACATGATCAATTGCACATCCGCGGCGGTCATCAGGTCACATGGGCGATCGACGGCATACCAATACCGGATACCAATATCGCGAGCACGATTGGCGCTCCGATTGATCCTAAGGATATTGATACTCTCGAGGTGCAACGCGGCGGATATTCGGCTGAATATGGGGACCGAACCTATGGCGTCTTTAATGTCGTTCCACGGACCGGGTTCGAGAGCGACCGCCAGCTCGAACTCAACACAACCTACGGCACGTTTCATCAGACCGACGATCAGCTCAATTTCGGCGGCCACACAGAACGCTTCGCTTATTTCGGCAGCTTGACTGGCCATCGCAGCGACTATGGACTGGAAACGCCGGGACCCGAAATTCTGCACGACCGCACCTGGGGAATTGGCGGATTCGGATCGCTCATTTTCAATGTGGATCAGGCCAATCAGCTTCGCTTTGTTGCGTCTTCTCGAAGCAATGACTACCAGATACCGAATGCACCGGAACAGGATGCCGCAGGAATTCTCGACGTAGAGCGCGAGCGCGATGTCCTGGCAACGTTCACCTGGGTGCACACGTTTTCTCCTGGCCTGTTGTTCACGGCCGCTCCCTTCATGCACTTCAATCGCGCGAACTATGATGGTGACCCGAGCGACACCCCAATCAGCACGACGCAGCACCTCGATTCTGCCTACGGCGGAGCCCAAATCGCCCTGAATGCCGTGACGGCGAAGCATGATGCCCGGTTCGGAGTGTACGGCTTTGGCCAGCACGACAACGAGTACATTCAACTGGTCGCAAATGACGGTTCCGGAGATGACGTCAGGGCAGCACAGCCGCAGACCGGCTATCTCGCGGCAGCATTCCTGGAAGACCAGTTCAAGCTGGCGCCTTGGCTGACATTGACGGGCGGAGTGCGTCTGACGCACTTCTCGGGCGGCGTTTCAGAGAACGCAGCGGACCCGCGAGTAGGAGCGGCCATCCGTATTCCCCGCCTGAATTGGGTGCTTCGAGGTTTTTATGGCGCCTACTATCAGGCTCCCCCGCTTTCCACGGTTTCCGGCCCGCTGCTCAACTACGCGGTTGCGCAGGGCCTGGGAGTGATCCCGCTCAAAGGCGAACGTGATGAAGAGAATCAGGTGGGCCTGACCATTCCGCTCCACGGATGGAGCTTCGACTTCAACAGTTTCCGCCTGCGTGCTACGAATTACTTCGACCACAATGCCGTCGGCAATTCGAACATTTTCTTTCCCATTACCATCGCCGGTGCTCGCATCTGGGGACAGGAAGTAGCAGTGCGGTCTCCCCGCATTTTTCATCGCGGCCAGGTCTCGCTGGCATATTCCCACCAGCATGCGGAAGGAGAGGGCGCAATCACGGGAGGGCTAACAGATTTCTCGCCACCGGAAAGCGGTTACTTCCTGCTGGATCATGACCAGCGCAACACTCTCCACGCGAACTTTCAATGGAGCCTGCCATGGAAAAGCTGGACGGCAGGGGGGCTCTATTATGGTTCGGGATTCACGGACGGCAGCGTAGATTATCCCACGCATCTCGAACCGCACACGACGTTCGATCTGTCGCTCGGCAAGACGTTCGGTGAGCGGTGGAGTATTTCCCTAAACGGACTGAATATTACGAACCGCCGCTTTCTCCTGGATAACAGCGAGACCTTCGGCGGAACGCATTATGCAGAACCAAGGCAGATCTGGGTACAGGTACGATACCGGTTTCGTCTGTAACCGCGAGAACAGTCGGGACGGCAAGATTATGTTAGCCTAACGGGTAATTAAATGAGCCTCTTCCGGAAGAAATCGTTGGCCGCCTTGCTGGACCAGGCGAGCCAAAGCAACCTGAAGCGCACACTCGCAGCGAAAAGCCTGGTTGCTCTGGGTGTTGGAGCCATTATCGGCGCGGGCCTGTTTATTCGCACCGCGGCGGCTTCGACGCAAAATGCGGGGCCGGCGGTCACGCTGTCGTTCGTCATTGCCGCGATCGGCTGTGCCTTCGCCGGGTTATGTTACTCCGAATTTGCTGCCATGATCCCGATCGCGGGCAGCGCCTACACATACGCATACACCACCATGGGGGAACTGGTGGCATGGATCATCGGCTGGGCGCTGGTACTCGAATATGCGCTCGGCGCCGCCACTGTCGCAATTGGTTGGAGCGAGTACCTCAACAATCTTCTCGGAGGAAACATCCCGTACCAGTGGTGCCACTCTCCGATGCAAGTTTCAGCAACCGGCGTGCATGGCATATTCAACATCCCGGCCTTATTCATTGTTCTGCTCCTTACCGTGCTTCTGATGAAAGGAACCCATGAATCGGCAACCGTGAACACGGTTATTGTGACGCTAAAAGTCGCCATCGTAATTATCTTTATTGCCGTGGGTTGGCGCTTTATTAATCCCGCCAATTTGACGCCGTATAGAATTCCCGCCGGTACGCCTGGGCATGAGGGAGTCTTCCAGCACGGCTGGGGAGGCATCCTGGGAGGCGCGGGTATCGTGTTTTTTGCGTTTATCGGTTTCGATGCTGTATCAACCGCGGCTCAGGAGACAAAGAAGCCGGAACGAGACATGCCGATAGGCATCCTGGGTTCGCTGGCACTATGCACGGTGCTCTATATCCTCTTCGGATATGTCCTGACAGGCGTGTGCAACTGGCGCGAATTTGCGGTGGCCGGCAAAGAAGCATCCGTCGCCTATGCCGTGCAACATTACATGCCCGGTTTTCAGTGGCTGGCTACTGCCATTACCATTGCCATTTTGCTCGGCTTTTCCTCGGTCATTCTCGTCATGCTCCTTGGCCAGAGCCGTGTGTTCTACACGATGGCAAAGGACGGCCTTTTGCCGAAGGTATTCTCCGATGTACACCCGAAGTTCCGCACGCCATATAAGTGCAATGTCATTTTGTTCTTCTTTGTCGGGGCCTTCGCCGCTATTGTTCCCGGGGACGTGACGGGCGATTTGACATCCATCGGAACTCTGTTTGCCTTTTCCCTCGTCAGCATTGGCGTCTGGATCATGCGTCATCTTGAACCAGACATGCACCGGCCCTTCCGGACACCGTGGGTTCCAGTCGTTCCCCTCCTCGGCGTTATCGTCTGCGGAGGCATGATCGCGTCGCTGGAACACAGGACACAGCTCACTGCCCTCGTCTGGATGGTCTTCGGGCTTTTTATTTATTTCCTCTACGGTAGGAGCCACAGCCAGCTCAATCCGGCCACCCTGGAGAGTCCCGAAAAAGTACTCCGGTAGCTGGGCGCGCCGTCTCCTGGGCAAGCCATCTACCCGCAGATGAGTGAGCTTTCAAGTAAAGTCTACTATTCCTATCGACAATGCTATAATTCGGCAATGACGCTTGAAATCACCGAAACCGAACTTTGGGAGAGACTTGAGGTCGAGATCGAAGGCCGGCAGGTCGTGCTGATTTCCTATCGGATCGGCAAATCCTATTTGGTACAGATCGAAGCTTGCGATTCCGGCGAGTTGATTGCGCGCGCGACGGGAAAGACGCTATTCGAAACGCAAATCGAAGCTCTCAACACTGCAGCGACACGCCTCGGATCGACCGTCCGCAATCTTGAGTTGACTGTTGGCGGTTGACGCGGGACGCGCAACCGTGCGCCTAACAGATTCCTAGCTTCGGAACTTCAAGCCCGGCAAACTCGTCTCAAGCGATCATGACGAGCCTTGGCCAGGATATTCGCTATTGCCTTCGCGGCTTCCGGAGGCAGCCTGGCTTCGTCGCTATGGCCATCCTCGCGCTGGGCCTCGGAATCGGCTCGGCAACCGCCATCTTCAGCGTCGTCGAGAATGTGCTCTTCGAGCCGTTCCCGTATCGGGAAGCCGAGCGTATCCTTTCCGTGCAGGTCCACGATCTGCAGCGCAGCGGACGGGGCGGGCGCGGCGCATATACGACTCCTGAGTTCGTGGAGCTCCGTCGCCAGACCCACACCCTCGCCGAAATGGTCGGCATCGACAACCTCGATGTGCTGTACACAACCCGCGAGGGGACCGAGCGGCTTCAGGGTGTCCGCGTCAGTTCCAACACTTTCGAGTTTCTCGGTATTCAGCCTCTCCTCGGCCGTGGAATTCATCCCGAGGATGGCAGGCCCGGCGCTTCGCCGATCTTCGTCATGAGCTACAAGATGTGGCTGAAATACTGTAACCGCGACCCGCACGTTCTCGGCAAGACATTCTTGTTCAACAATGAGCCGCGCACGCTGGTCGGCATCATGCCGCCGCGCTTTACATACTTCGCTGGCGATATCTGGTATCCGCACGATCCCAGCCTCTCCGACGCGGACGCCGAACGCTCGTATTACTTTCTTCAAGGGCGTCCCAAACCAGGCGTGACCATGCGGGACGTAGAGAATGACTTCGAGATTGTAACCAGGCGCCTGGCGAAGATATACGCGGATCGCTACCCGCAGAAGTTCAATATCCATGTCGAGAACCTGACCGACATGGTTGTGGGCCGCTTCCGCAATACCTTGCTGACATTGCTTGCGGCTGTCGGCTTATTGCTGTTCATCGGCTGCACCAACGTGGCCAACATGTTGCTGGCGCGTGCTACGTCTCGAGAGAAAGAAATTGCGATTCGCTCGGCTCTGGGTGCCAGCCGCTGGCGCATCGCACGGCAAATGTTAGTCGAGAGCTCGCTGTTGACCATCGGCGGCCTCGTGCTCGGTTGCCTTCTTGCTTATGGAGGAGTGAAAGCGCTCATTCTGGCCATCCCGGAGAACACCATTCCATCGGAAGCGGTCATCACTTTGAACTGGCGTGTTCTACTGTTCAGCCTTGCTGTGGCCGCGTTCACAACATTGCTGGCGGGATTGGCTCCTGCGCTTCACGCAGCTCGAAAGCAGCTCGCCGAGCCTTTAAAGGATTCCGGCAAAGGGGTCACTGGCGGTTTTCGTCACGGCGGCTTGCGCAAACTCCTGGTCATTAGCGAGATCGCGCTCTCTCTCATTTTGCTGGCCGGCGCCGGTCTTCTGATGCGAACAATGGTCGCGCTTCAAACCGTGGATCTCGGTCTCAACCCGGATAACATCCTTGTTATTCGCCTGCCTCTTCCGAAGGACCGCTACAAGACCGCTGCTCAAGTGCAGCACTTCTATCAGCAGTTGCTGGAACGTCTCAAGACGGTGCCGGGCGTTATCGCTGCCACGGAAACAAGTACACTTCCGCCCTACGGAGGCATCGGAAGCGAAGCCGATGTGCCCGGTAAATCTCATACTGAGAAATGGCGTGCCATATATCAGCTTTGCAGCGGAGGCTACTTCCCCACGCTTGGTCTGAAATTGCTCCGTGGCCGCGTACTCACTGAGCAGGAAGTTTCCGATCATCGTCATGTCGCCGTCGTAAACCAGACTCTGGTTCAAAAGTTTTTTGGTAAGGATGATCCCCTTGGCCGCCAGATTACTCTCAAGGATCTGGGCGCGATTCCCGAGCCGGTCAAAGATCCATCGTTTACCGTCGTCGGCGTGATCAGTGATGCGAAAAACCAGGGTATTCAAGAGCCTGTTCTCCCGGAGGTCTTCATTCCCTACACAGTCACGGGCTTCTATGAACGCGGCATCCTCATTCGAACGGCAGTCGAGCCGCTAGCTCTCGAAAATTCGGTGCGGCGGGAGATTTGGGCCGTCGACCGCGGCGTGGCACTGACTCTCACGGGAACTCTCAAAGGCTACCTGAAATCGTTCTCCTACTCGGGCCCGGAGTTTACTTTAACGATCCTGTCGATCTTTGCCGTGATCGGCTTGATCCTCGTCGCAATTGGCGCATATAGCGTGTTGGCCTACACGGTCTCTCAGCAGACTCATGAGATTGGAATTCGAATCGCGCTCGGAGCGGCTACGCAAAGCGTATTCTTGATGGTGCTCCGCACGGGCGCGGTGCTCGTCTCCATCGGCCTCGTGGTCGGCTCAGTGGCTAGCTTATTCCTGAATCGGCTGATCGCAGACCAGTTGTGGGGCGTGCAGGCGCACGACCCGCTAACGATGGTCACTGTCATTCTGATTATCGCGATCATTGGGACCATAGCTTGTTTGATTCCTGCCAGGCGCGCCACTCGCGTTGATCCGGTAGTTTCGCTGCACTACGAATGAAGAAGTTTCCGCGTGGGGCAGGATGCCTGTCCTGGTGGGCCGACACCCTCGTCGGCCCTTCAGTCGTGAGTTCTATTTCGGCTGGCTCAGTTTCTTGAAATACTCCGCGACCGCCTGTCGGTACTTTTCGGGCGAAGACTCGGGCGTCGTGCTGCGTGCTCCGCTTGCCTGTGGTTGCCCCACGCGGCGGCTCAACTCCATCTCCAGACGCTCCAGGCTGGACACCGCATCCTGATTGATAGCGGACTCCAACACGGCAGGATTGGCGTTCATGTCTCGCAGGTAGCCAAGCGTACCGTCGATGTAGTTGTATAGCGTGCGATCCCTCGGATCGATCTGCCGGCGAAACGCGTACAGCTGGCTGATGGCGTCTTGTATGCCGCGCCGGTCGATGCCGGGATTCCCTCCACCCAACGGGCTGTACCGACCGTTCTCGGCCTGCTGGCCGCCTGTCTGCGGCTGTCCTCCGCTCTGCTGTCCGCGCTGCCCTTGTTCGCTCTGTCCACCTTGCTGCTGTGCCCGTTGAGCTTGTTCCAGCATCTGCCGCAAAGTGCGGACTTGCGACAATGCCTCCTCTGCTTTGTGGTCCGTTGGGTTTGCGCCCGAAGTACCGGCGTTCAGCGCTGATTGCGTATCGCGCAGGTCACGCGCTAGCTGGTCAAGACCCGCCGTTACGGAATCCTCCATTCCAAGGTTCCGGTCGCCATAACCCTGCCGTATCCATTCCGCGTTCTTCTGCATTCGCAGGGCAAGCTCTTTTTCTTCCGCATCCGATAAGGCGCGGCGCATCTTCGAAGACGCATCCGGCTGTGTCCCGGCCAGGCCTTGCTGTTGCTGTTGCATATCACGCTGTAACTGCTCGAGTTGCCGGGCGAGCTTCTCTTTTTCGCTGGCTACTGCCCGCTCCTGAGGAGTAGCAGGCCTCCGCGGTTCTAGCTCCTGTTGCCAAAAGCGGCGGCGGTAGCCATAGAAGCCGGGATTTGTAGGGTCATTCATTTCCGGCATCTCCGCGGAACCGTCCGGCATCGTGGATTGTCCTTCGCCGAATCTGCCTCTTCCTCCCGACTGGCCGTACATTTGTTTGAGCCTGTTTGCCAGATCGCGCTGCGCGTCCGCAATCTGCTGAGCCTTTTCGCCCATTTGCGCCACCGACGTTCCGGCTTGCTGATGAAGCGCTCGATTCAGCAGGTCTTGCGCTTCCGCCAGTTGGGCGGCGGCCCGCTGCCGGGCTGCAGCATCACGCTCGCTTACAGCTTTGCGCATTTCTTCCTCAGCCTTCCGTAAAGATTCAAGCGATTGCCTCATGGCCCGGGACAGCTCCTGATTTTCGCCCGAGGATGCGCCCTGGCGGCCTGCTTGAGGCTGCTGCCCGCGCTGCCGCGAGGAAGAACCCGCGGAGCCGCTCTGTTGTCCTCCCTGCGAGGAGCTTGATTGCTGCTGGCCTTGCGAGTTCTGGGTTAGCTGCTCTATCTGCCGGCGCAGCTCCTCAGCCTCGCGCCGCAACTGTTCCTCCTGCCATCGTTGCTCGAACGGTTGCTGCTGGTTATTCTGCGCCGCAAGCTCCTGCTGGCGGCGCGCCAGCATCTGTAAACGCTCGAAGGCCTCATCGATCGCCTTCTGCTGATCGCTTTG
>DATBHS010000158.1:0-8152 GCA_036557345.1 Bryobacteraceae bacterium | reverse complement strand
ACCGGCACGATCCCGAGCAAGACCATGCGCGAAGCGGTCTTGCACCTTTCCGGCTACAATTACCAGAATATTTACGGCATCAGCTACCGGGTTAAAGAAAAGATCACGATGGCGGACCTGGCGTTCCGCGTCCAGCACGTGATCAAAACCGAAGTCGATGTGACTCAGGCCCAACTGTCGCGGAACGGCATTGAAGTTCTCAGCGGCGTGGCCAGCTTCAAGAGTCCGAATGCCATTCAGGTTACGAGCGGGCGGGGGGCGGTCGAAATCACGGGCGACAAGATCGTCATCGGCACGGGCACCAAACCTGCCTCATCCCCGAAGGTTCCGATCAATGCGCGAACGATTATAAATAGCGACCAGATCCTGGAGATGCCGTTCATTCCGCGCACGCTCATAGTCGTCGGGGGAGGCGTGATCGGCGTCGAATACACGTGCATGTTCGCCGCTTTGGGGGTTCGCGTGACCCTGATCGAAAAGCGGCCCCGCTTGCTTGAATTCGCCGATCAGGAGATCGTCGAAGCGCTCTCGTACCATCTGCGGGACCACAGGGTCACCATGCGCCTCAACGAGGAGGTTCAGTCCGTGGAAGAGAGCGATTCGGGTAGCGGGGGCGTGGTGGCTTATCTCGAAAGCAATAAGAAGGTATCCGGCGACTCGCTTCTGTACGCCGTGGGCCGCCAGGGAAACGTGGATGAGCTGAATCTGGAAGCCGCCGGCTTGACATCCGATGCGCGCGGGCGCATTGCGGTCAACGAATACTATCAAACCATCCAGCCAAACATTTATGCCGTAGGGGATGTGATCGGCTTTCCCAGCCTGGCCTCGGTTTCGATGGAACAGGGCCGAATCGCGGTAGCCCATGCGTTCAACAAGCCCGTCTCGTCGAATCCGAGCTATTTCCCGTTCGGCATTTACACAATTCCTGAGATCTCGTTCATCGGGAAGACCGAGGAACAGCTCACCGACGAAGATGTGCCCTACGAGGTGGGCGTGGCATATTATCGTGAGATTGCCCGCGGCCAGATCCGCGGCGACACGACGGGACGGCTGAAGCTCATTTTTCATCGCGACACGCTGGAGCTTCTGGGAGTTCACATCATTGGGGAGGGCGCATCCGAGCTGCTGCACATTGGCCAGGCGGTCCTGATCTTGAAAGGCAAGGTGGACTACTTCGTGGATACAGTTTTCAACTACCCGACGCTTGCCGAATGCTACAAAGCGGCTGCATTCAACGGGCTGAATAAGCTATCGCGCTCTTAACCACGAGAAAAAAATGGCACACGGCATAGGTATTGTCATAACGGAGCGGATCGCGGTGGCGGCCGTTTCAGAGAACGCGATTGTCGGTCCACTGCGCACAAATCCGGAGGACAGCACCATCTCGGATTCCCTGCTCGGTGTTCCTGCTGAGAGCATTGTGCAGCGCATTGTCGAAATGATCGGGCATTTGAAACTGCCGCAGCCGCCCACTCACATCGGCATGGGCATGCCGGGAATCGTAAGGAACGGAATTATTGAAGATTCTCCGAACCTGGTTCAATTCAAGGGCGTTCATATGCGTGAGCTGGTAGCGGGCGCGGTCTTGCAAAAACTTGGGACGGTGCCGGTCTACATCTTCAATGATGCGGACGTCATGGCGGCGGGCGTCGCGGCCGTGCGCGGGCATCTGGACCGGCTGATCCGGGTTTGGACCTTAGGAACCGGCATTGGTTACGGGCGATACCCGCACGGAGACGGCATTTGGGAGGCCGGCCACTCCGTCGTTACGCTTGACGCGAAGGAGCAGTTCTGCGGTTGCGGCGGCCGTGGTCATCTGGAAGGGATCATGGGTCACCGGGCCATGCGTCTGCGGTTCATGGATCTCGAGCCGGAAGAGATCTTCGAGCAGGCCGCAGCCGGCGAGGTACGCTGCGTTGAATTCGCAAAGCTATGGCACCGGGCGCTCGCTGCTGCTACGGCCACCAGCATCCACCTGGACGGCCCGGGCAAATTCTTCATTACGGGCCCCAATGCGCGCTTCGTGAATCTAGGCTTGTTGAACGAATACCTGCATGAAATGGTAAAGCTGAGTCCGCTGCAGGGATATTCGCTCGAAGTCGTGCCGGGCGGGGAAACGGTTGCGGTGATCGGCGCCGCGGTAAATGCGCTGCAAGCGGCCGAACGGGGCTGAGGCACCGTCAGGGGCGCCGCTCCTCGCTCGATTCCCGCGCAGCCAGGAACTCGTCACCCGGTTTCCAGGTCGGCAGTTTCGATTCGTTCGCAATATCTAACCCGAGCCTCAAGCCAAATTCGGCCATCTGCTGCATGCCCGTGAAATCCCAGTTGTCGTGATATTCGTCTGAGGGCTGGTGATAATGGTGCGCGTTGTATTCCTCGAAAACCGTTTTCCCAAAATTCGCAGGCTTACCAACATAGTTTGTGCCCTGCTCCACCGAGAAAGCGGGTATGCCGACCCGCGCCAACGAGAAATGGTCAGATCGGTAGTAGAATCCTTGTCCCGGCTGCGGGTCGGGCTCAATCGCCAGGTTCATTTGTGCTGCGTCGTGCTCGACCAGCGGCCAGAGGGTCGTTCGTTCAGCCCCTGTCACAGACACGTCTCGCGTTTTGCCGAACGGATACAACGCGTCGTAGTTGATATTGGCTGCGGTCTGGCCCGCTGGAATTTCGGGATGCCGGCCATAGTATTGTGAGCCCAACAAGCCCGATTCTTCCGCTGTTACGAACAGAAAGAGCGCGCTGCGCTTGGGTTTCTGCGCGCGTTGTGCCCATGCCCGCGCAATCTCCAGCACTACTCCACAGCCGGTAGCGTTGTCCACTGCGCCGTTATAAATGCGGTCGCCGTTGACCGGGATGCCTACTCCCAGATGATCCCAATGAGCGGAATATACGACGGCCTGTGAGCTGAGGCGGGGATCTGAGCCCTGAATGCGTCCGATTACGTTCCTGCTCTCGATCTGGCGCAGTTTGACAGGAATGTGGCCCTGTATGCGGATGCCCAACGGAATCGGGCGGAAACTCTTCTGATTGGCTAATTGTAAGAGCTGGTCGAGTGTCTTGCCTGTCGATGCTACTAGTCGTGCTCCGGCTTCCTGAGAAAGCCAGGCTGCCAGCTTCAATCCGCCTTCACCCGGCTTCAGCCTGAGTTGCGGCTGCTCGCGGTTCCAAGATCCGCTGACCACGATCCAGCCATAACCGGCCGTCGGGGTCGTATGGATAATGATCGCCGCCAACGCGCCCTGGCGTGCCGCTTCCTCGAATTTGTATGTCCAGCGGCCATAATAAGTGAGGGCCGGGCCAGCAAAGAACTTGGGGTCTTGAGAGGGCGGCTCATTGGTGAAGTAGACCAGCACTTTCCCTCGCAGGTTTTGCCCTTTGTAGTCGTTCCAGCCGAACTCAGGAGCGACGATTCCATGGCCCACAAACACGGCTTCGGCGCTGAAATCGTTTTCAGGTTTCTGCGAAAGTGCAGTTCCCACGAACTCCTTACCCGGGCTGAAGGAAATGGATGAGGTCTTAGTGAGGGCTGTCAGCGAAGCATTGGAAAGCGTCGTGACAGCCACCATCGGGACCTGCTGAAAAAATGTGCCATTATCGCCTGCGGGCTGCACGTCTTCGGCTTTCAGTTGCGAGGCGATATAGCGCGTTGCGAGCCTTTCGCCGTTGGTCCCTACGCCGCGACCCTCCAGTTCATCGCTCGCCAGATACTTCACATGCGCTCGAATCCGATCGCCGGATATTTGAGGTTGCTGCGCTGCGAGGGGAAAGACCATCGCGATTCCGACTGAAACTCGCCAAAGCATGCATCCAGTGTAGCCGTGAGATTCGCAAGATTTGCCTGTACACTGTAGTTGGATTATGAGCGCGGGCGTGCACGATGCCAATCAATTGAGGCCCGATTACGGAGGCAAAACTCGCGGGAAGCTGAAGATTTATCTCGGTTACGCCGCGGGTGTGGGCAAGACCTACGAGATGCTGGAGGAGGCGCAGAATCTCAGGGCGCGCGGTGTCGATATCGTAATCGGCTATTTCGAGCCGCACGGGCGGAAAGACACAATCGCCAAAACGGAGGGGCTCGAAGTGATCCCACGCAAGCTCGTCGAGTATCGCGGGTCCGCATTCGAGGAAATGGACACGGACGCGATTGTTGCGCGAAGCCCGCAAGTGGCGATCGTGGACGAGTTCCCGCACACGAATGTGCCTGGTTCGGCGCGCGAGAAGCGCTGGGAGGACGTTCAATACATCTTGGATCACGGCATCGATGTGCTCACCACGATGAACGTCCAGCATTTGGAAAGTCTGAACGATCAAGTGGCGCAAATCACGGGCGTGAAGGTACGCGAAACCATTCCCGACTGGGTTGTAAAGCAGGCCGATGAAGTGATCATGGTGGATCTGACGCCGAGAGCTTTGCTGAATCGCCTGGAACGAGGAGTGGTTTATGCTCCTGAAAAGGCGAAACGAGCGCTCGAGAATTTTTTCAAGGAGTCCACTCTGGTGGCGCTTCGCGAAGTAGCGCTCCGGCAGACGGCCCACGAGGTTGAGGAGCGCATCGAGCATACCGACGGAGCTCAACTTGCTGCCGATTCGGCGTCAACGCGCTGTCGCAGCGCCGAAGATGCTGTGGTGATCTACATCAGCGACGATCCCTCGACGGCGATGCTCACCAGGCGCGGGAAGCGCGTTGCGGATCTCCTCCACGCGAACTGTTTCGCCGTCTTCATTTCCGAGCAAAGCGATCTTCATGGCCTGCCGGCGGAGAAGCGGGCCGCTGTGGAGAGACATCTGAATTTCGCACGCAATCTGCATGTGGAAACGCGTGTGCTTGCTGGCACGGATCATGCCCGGGCTATTGTGGATTTTGCGCGTCTTCACAACGCACGGCAAATCTTTCTCCCAAGATTGATGGGCAAGGGAGTGGACCGGATTCTTGGCAAAAGTTTCGTGAACCAAGTCGTCAGCCTTGCCAACGATATGGAGGTCACAATTGTGGCGGAGCGAGGGCAGGAGAAGGCGCCAGCGAAGTAAACCTGTGCGTTAGACTGAAGCATCGGGCCGTGGCGCAGCCTGGCTAGCGCGCTTGCTTGGGGTGCAAGAGGTCCCGGGTTCAAATCCCGGCGGCCCGACCATGTTTCGATGACCCGGAGATTTTCGACGAGCCAAGTTTGACTGCCTAGCCAAAGACAACATGCCCGGTTTTCACGATCGGCCCATCATCTATGAAGTGAACACCGGTATCTGGCTCAATGAATTGTCCGCGAAGTATCAACGGCGAGTCACTCTAGATACAGTTCCGTCGCAGGAGTGGGATTTTTTCGCAAGCTTTGCGGTGAATTCCGTCTGGCTAATGGGCATCTGGAAACGAAGTCCTGAGGGCCGCCAAATGTCCGGCTCGGTTCCGGATTGGATCGATGAATTTCGCTCCATTTTGCCGGACTTCAAGCCCGATGACGTAGCCGGCTCGCCGTACTGTATCCAAGAGTATTCGGTGGAACTCTCCTTCGGAGGCCCTGCGGCGCTGGCGTCTGCGAGAGATTCTCTTAAACGGCGCGGGCTGAACCTGATTCTCGATTTTGTGCCGAACCACGTCGCCCCTGACCACCCATGGCTAACGGATCATCCGGAATTTTTCATTCAGAGTGAAAACGGCAACCCGCCAGGGCGGCAGGATCTCTTTGCGAATATCAATGGGCGCTGGCTGGCCCACGGACGAGATCCCTATTTCCCGCCTTGGCCCGACACGATTCAAGTGAACGCTTTCAGCCCCGCTTTGCGTCAGGCAGCCGGGCAAACCCTGGTTCGTATTGCGTCGCAATGCGACGGTGTGCGATGCGACATGGCGATGCTACTGCTGAACGAAGTTTTCCATCGCACATGGGGAGATCTCGCGGGCAGCCCTCCGCCCGTCGAATACTGGACCGAAACGATCAGCACCGTCCGCAGGCAATTTCCCGAGTTTCTGTTTATCGCCGAAGCATACTGGGACCTGGAGTGGACGCTGCAGCAATTAGGCTTTAATTTTTGCTATGACAAGCGCCTCTATGACCGCCTGGTCCATGAAAACGCGAATTCGGTGCGTTCTCATCTGCGTGCGGACCTGAGCTATCAAAACAGGCTTTTACGCTTCCTCGAAAATCACGATGAGCCACGCGCCGCAAGGGTCTTTGCGCCTGCCCGGCACCGGGCCGCGGCAACGGCGGTCGCAACACTTCCCGGCGGCAAGCTATATCACGACGGCGAGTTTACGGGCCGCCATACAAAGGTCTCCGTTCATCTCGGCCGCCGCCCGGAGGAACCGGTTGACCGGGCGCTCCTCGACTTTTATGCGAGCCTCCTCGAGGCAAGCGCGACCATATCAGAAGCGGGCGGCCGATGGCAGCTCCTCGAAGCCTCCGGATGGCCGGACAACCAAAGCTGCCAAAATATTCTTGCCTGGTCCTGGACTTCCGCGGAAAGAAGATTCCTTGTCGCCGTCAATTTTAGCGATGGGCCTTCGCAAGCAAGGATTCTGTTGCCTTGGTCCAACTTGGCAAGTGGCAGTTGGAGGCTTCACGACTTGATGACCCCGGATGTATTCGAATGCGGCGGGCCCGAAATCGCCTCCCATGGATTATACGTCGATCTCCAGCCCTGGCGCTCGCATGTGCTTTCGTTTGAGCGACTGGGGTGACCTGCCCTACCACTCGCACGCGCCGCGCCGCAGCCAAAGTGAATATAAGCGCTTGGCTCGTCCTTGTACCTTTCGTTACGGCGATTCCTTGTTCTGCCGCGCCAACTGTGACCAAGGTCGAGCCGCCGAACTGGTGGACGGATCATTCGCTAAACCCGGTTCGCCTGCTCATTCACGGCAGTGGGTTACAGGGTGCGACGATAACGGCCGATCGCGAACTGAATGCGAGTCGAGTCTGGGTGAATGACGCGGGAACGTATCTGTTTGTTGATGTCAACATTCCGCGCGGGGCCGCACCAGGTGATTATCCGTTGCAAGTCCAGACTGCGAATGGAGTCACAAGAGCGCCCTTTCGCCTGGATGCGCCCTTGCCGAGCAGCGGGAGATTCCAGGGCTTTTCTCCCGACGATCTGATTTACCTGATCATGATTGACCGCTTCGCCGATGGCGATCCCTCTAACGATGATCCGGTTATCTCGCGCGGTCTTTTCGACCGCAGGAAAGACCGCTATTACCATGGCGGCGACTTGCAAGGAATCATCGATCATCTGCCTTATCTCAAATCCCTTGGCGTGACAGCCATCTGGATCACACCCGTTTACGACAACACGAACAAGCCCAACTTCTGGCAAGCCGTGAACGGGCAACCCATCGCCGACTATCACGGCTATGGCGCGACCGACTACTACGCGATCGAAGAACATTTCGGCACGTTGGAGCTGCTGCGCAACCTTGTGGACGATGCACACGGCATGGGAATCAAGGTGATTCAGGATCAGGTGGCGAATCACGTGGGGCCGGATCATCCCTGGGTGACAGACCCGCCTAAGCCAACCTGGTTTCACGGGACTGTCGCACGGCACGTTAACGAAACCTGGCAACTCTGGACCCTACCGGATCCACACGCATCGGCCGAGCTGAAAAGCAGTGTGCTGAACGGCTGGTTTGTCGATAAGCTTCCGGATCTGAACCAGGAGGACCCCGATGTCGCGCGATACGAGATTCAGAATGCGCTTTGGTGGGTAGGTATGGTCGGCTTCGACGGCATCCGCCAGGACACGATGCCATATGCGCCGCGTGCGTTCTGGCATGACTGGTCCGCCACGCTGAAGAAGCAATATCCGCGCCTGCGGGTAGTCGGCGAGGTTTTCGATCCGGATCCGGCCGTTCCGTCGTTCTTCCAAGGAGGCATCAAGCGCGATGGCATAGATACAGGTATCGATTCTGTCTTCGATTTCCCAACCTATTTCAGTATTCGCCATGTGTTTGCGAATGGCGCCGCAACAGACACGATCTCGAAGACGCTAGCCAAAGATCGCTTGTACCCGGATCCGGGCGCTCTGGTGACTTTTCTTGGAAACCACGATGTTCCGCGCTTTATGCACGAGCAACACGCTACCACCGACAGCCTCAAGCTCGCATTTACGTTCCTGTTGACGCTTCGCGGAACGCCTTGCATCTACTACGGTGATGAGATTGCCA
>DATBHS010000157.1:0-90313 GCA_036557345.1 Bryobacteraceae bacterium | reverse complement strand
ACGGCTCAGACGGAAGCGTAATGGGTCAGGCTATTTTGTGAGCGTTAATGAAGTCGCGCGATACTTCACTCGACATGCCCGGCGATTCAGGCGCCAGAACCGCGCCGTTTACGATCTTCTGTTTTCCGCCAGATTCCATGTAGATGGCGTTGGGAATGGCGCACAGGATGTTCATATCGACCGGGCCTCCGCCGTGGCTTGCCAGCTCTGCACCGAAGCCGTCGGCAATCGCCGCCAATTCCATCCACTCAGTGGGTCCGCCTGCGCGGCGATTATCCGGTTGCACGACATCCGCGCCCTTCTTTAATAAGAGATCCATGAAGGCGTGTTTGTTATATTCGTTCTCCCCGGTTGCAATACGCATATCGAGCGCCTGCGCGAGTTCCGCATAGCCTTCGTGGTCCCAGGGAGGCAGCGGCTCTTCGTACCAGAAGCAGCCCAGTTGCTGGTAGGCACGGCCGCGGACAAGAGCCTCGACGCGATTGTAAGCCTGGTTTGCGTCAACCATGATGCGGATATCCTTGCCCGCCGTATTGCGACCGACTTCGATCCGCTCCACATCATCATCCAGGCTGAGGCGCCCCACCTTCACCTTAAAGGCGCGATAGCCAATTTCCAACGCTTCGTTAATCGTGCGTTTGTACTGCGAATGGTCGCGATCGTTCTCCCGATACCAGCCGCACATCGCATAAACCGGCATCCGGTCACGTACCGCTCCGAGCATCTTGTAGACCGGCAGACCCGCTGCTTTTCCCAGGATGTCCCAGACCGCAATGTCCACCAGGGACATCGCAAACTGAGTAACTCCCTGTACGCCCTGATACTCGAGGGCACGCCAGAGGTCGGCCCGGATCTTTTTGGGAAATGCCGGATCTTGCCGATTAATGACCGGCTTGATCTCCGATTCCAGGATCGTTTGAACAACGCGGGGACCGCCCTCGATCATTCCGAAATTACTGTAGCCCCAGCCGGTGATACCGGCGTTTGTGAGGACGCGAAGGACAACGCCCCCGGATGCCGAACCGAAGTCGTGGATGGCATCTCCGGTGAATTCCGCTTGAGGCAGGCGCAGGAGATCGGTCTCTATTCCCGTGATCTTCATCTCCTTCTTCATTTCGGCAGCGGTTGCCAACCCGCGGCCGAGTGGCGAAACGGCAGCGGCCAACGACAGAAGAGTACGGCGCGTCATGAAAAATCCTCTTTCTAAATGCTAAGCGACTCGGCTACTCTACGCGCAATGCGTCCAGTGGCAGTGTCAAACTTGCACGCCACGCTGGAATCAACGATGCCGCCAGCGCGGATAAGCCGAGCGCGAGGGCCGCCAGTAACGTAACTACCGGGTTGTAGGGATTCATTCCGTATAACTGGCTGCCGAGGAATTTTCCTGTTGTCAAAGCCAGCGGCAAGCCAATAAGAAATCCGAAAACGATCAGTGCGAATGCACCGCGAAGCACCAGGCTGATAATCTCGCTGCGACCTGCGCCCAAGGCCATCCGCACGCCGATTTCGGCCGTGCGGCATCCGGCAGTATAGGCAGTCACTCCATACAGCCCGATCGAAGCCAGCACAAGCGAAAGCAATCCAAAAAACGAGGTGAGGCGTGCGATCAGCCGTTGCTGCCGGAACTGGCCGGCTACTTGTTCTTTGAGAGTGTGAACTGAAATGACCGGCAGATTTGGATCTACTGATGCCATGGCCCGGCGCACCTGAGCATCGGACAAGCTGACGCCCGGCCCGCTCACAATGACGATGTCACTCAGGAAATGCGAGCCCGGACTGACCTCCTTCGACTCGGCCTTCGATTGAAAATCATGTTGCGCATCCGGCAGAAAAAAGAACGGGCCAACCGGTTTGTCGAGGCCGAAACTCAGATAACGGGCATCTTTGGCGATACCTACGATTTCGTATTGGCCAGACCCGAGACCGTCTCGCCCGAAATGCTTCCCAATAGGATCTTTATTATTGAAAAACTTTCGCGCGAACGCCTCATTGATGACTGCGACGTGACGTGAAGTAGCCGTATCCTGCTCGGAGATGCCGCGTCCTCTAATGATTGGATTTCCGAGGACGTCAAAATAGCCGGCCGTGGCTCGATCCATGGAAGCTGAGCTGTCGTCCTTAGGACCGGGAGGGAGATGTCCATCGATCCAGATTCCAGTGCCCCAATTGTTTCCGCTTAGCGGTGAGTATGTAGAGAGCGCCACAGCGGAAACACCAGGAATGCTCGAAAGTGTATCGTGGATGCGCCGGTAAAGTGGCGTGAGCTGGTTGAGCTGGTAGCCGGCAAGCATGGGATTCATGTTCACCACGATCCGCCGATCTTGATCGAATCCGAAATCTTGATTTTCCAGTTTGTGAAGCGCAGCGCTGAGCAGTCCTGATGCGCATAGCAACACAAGCGCGAGCGCAGCCTGGAACACCACAAGCATCTTTCGTGGAAGCGAGCCCATCCGGGCCGTGGCACGGCTGGCTCCCCGAAGAGCTTCCATCGGATCTACTCGCGTGGCCATCCATGCTGGCGCGATGCCGAAAGTAAGTCCGGTGATCAACGAAACGCCGAAAGCGAAGACCAGTACCGCAATGGAAGGCGACGCGCTGATGGGTACGCCGGCCATGTCGCCGACCTTAGGGAATGCGAAATGCAAGATAAGGCTCGTGCCGGCAAATGCGATCGCCAGTCCCGCCACGCCGCCTAGCAGCGAGAGCAAAATGCTTTCAGTAAAGGCTTGCCTCATAACCCGCAGCGCTGGCGCTCCTAGCGCCATGCTCAACGATATCTGCCGCCGCCGCTCCATGCCGCGAACCAGCATGAGATTCGCGACATTGGCACAGACTATAAGCAGCACAAATCCCGAGACCATCATCAGGATCTGAAGCCAATGCTCATATTCGTCGCGCATGCCCGTGATGCCCGCGCCTCCCGGGCTCAGGAACAGGGTCTGTTCGGGAAATTTCGCGCGATCGTTGGCGGTCATCTCACTCCAATGCGAACGCAGCCACTGCTTGAGTTCTACTCGCATTTGGGCTTCTACGGATGCGGGCGATACGCCGTGCCGGATGCGGCCAATCAAATCGAGCCAGTGGAGATCATATTTGTTCAGATCGGGATTGGCGGCATTCACGACAGGCTCAGCGTTTAACGGCAAAAAGAAATCGGGTGGGTCATTGCGCAGTGTGTCGCCATAGAAGGCCGGCGGGGTGATGCCCACAATAGTAAATGGCTTCTGATCTATATCGAACACGCTGCCGACAACGGAAGGATCCGATCCATACCGCTGCTGCCATAAGCGATAGCTCATCACTGCGACGGGTGGAGCGTTTGGTACATCATCGCTAGCGGCAAGCACCCGTCCGGCGTACGCTCTGATGCCGAACATCGCGAAATAGTTGCCTGAGACGAACTCGCCGGGATAGCTTTGGGCCACTTCCGTGCGACCAGAGCGTCGAACGCCGAAAAGCGACGGACCCGCCTGGAAGGCCGCCAGTTCCACAAACCCTTTAGTGTTGTCTCGAAAGTACTTGTACAAGTCATAAGAGACAATCGAGAACTCGTTATCTTGGGCATATCCACCCCAGGCGCAACAATACGAGGCTTTACCCAGTCGATATAAGTCATCCGGATTCGCCACGGCCAGCGACTTGAGCAGAACAGCATAGACCAAAGTGAAGATTGACGTGGTCGCCCCAATTCCGAGCGCCAGTATCAGGACCGTCGTGAGAGTGAACGCAGGCGATTTTCGCAGACGTCGCACCGCATGCCGCACATCCTGCATGAAAATTTCAGCGAACGGCAATCCCCTTTGAACCCGGTACTCTTCGCTGATTGCCGCGACTGCTCCAAATTTCAGCGCGGCCTGACGCCGCGCCTCGACGGGTGGTAAGCCGGCACGCACATTTTCGGCGGCTTGCAGAGCGAGGTGTTCTCCAATTTCAGCGCGCAAACGCTCTTCGTCTTGCCGCGTTTGGATACAGGCCGCCAGCCGCTTAAAAAAACGCCGCAGTGATCTCATTCCGCTATCCCAACTTATACTATTGGGTTTCCAACAGGAAGCATGGCATACTTCTATTGGGAAAGCAACAGGGCCGTTTCGATCATCTAAAGAGCGTTCGCCATCGCTCGAATATAGGCCGCGTTGCATCCGCAGCATCCGCCGAGATACGCAATTCCTTCAGCGCTCGCGCGCCGGGCAAACTCGGCGAATTCATCGCGGGCGACCTGTATCGTCTCGAGCGCGTCGGGGAACTGCGGCATTCGCGTGAAACAGGACGTCTCATCTGTGGTGGCGAAGGCCGCGGGCTGAGCGGCAATGGGCGCGTGCACAGCTTCACGCATCTCGCACAGAATGCCCAGCATTCGGCTTGGCTGCTGTTCACAATTCGCGCCCACGGCGATTGCTCCGGCATCGACCATGGCGCGGGCGCAATCGGCCGGCGAGTGTCCGTCCGAACATTCGGTCGTGCGTGGGCGAAAACTCATCGTGGCAATCACAGGCAGCGCCGTCGAACGGGCGCACTCGAGAGCGATCAGCATTTCTTGCAGGTGGAAAAATGTCTCGAGGATCAGGAAGTCCACTCCCGCGGCGTGGAGAAGGCGAATCTGCTCAGCCAGTAGGTCCCGAACGTGGGGAGCGGCGGAACTCCCCTCGCGTTCAAACAACTGAGTCCGGGAGACCGATCCTGCGACCAGCGCGTTACCTCCCGCCGCGTCACGGGCGATCCGCACGGCCGCTTCATTAATTGCCTCGGTCTGCGCTCCGTAACCGGCGCGATTCAGTTTTTCGCGGGTTCCGAAGAACGTGAGTGCCTGTAAGACCTGCGAACCAGCTCTCAGAAACTCCAGGTGAAGCTGTCGAAGAGCGTCGGGATGCTCGATGGCCACTTCGGGCGTAAACTGCCCGCTGCCTTTTCCAGTTCCCACCTTCTCTCTACCGGAACCGCTGTCCACATAGCCTCTGCGCTCCAGTTCGATCAGGTAACCGCCATCGCCCAGCACCACGTTCTTGGAGCGGATCATGTCGATAATGCTTTCAGTCATCAGAACTCTCCATTGCCGGTAACTCGCATTCGCGCGCGAAAATCGAGGTTGCTGCGCCCACAATCCCCGCATCGGGACCCAATGCGGCCGGCAGGATCGGAAGCTCGCGCGTGACTTTGGACCAGATGTGGCGCCTCGCTGAGGCGACCATCTCGTCCCAATACAATCCTTTTGCGCTGCCCAGGCCGCCACCGACAATCACCGATTCGGGATCAGTAACGTTTACGAGAAACGCGAGACTCACTCCTAAGGCGAACCCGGCGGAACGAATGATTTCTTGGGCGCACTCATCGTGCCCCAGAGCGGCAAAGACCTCCTCGGTTCGCATAACACCTCGACCGGTTGCTTCACGATAGCGACGGGTGATCGCCGGACCCGAGGCGAAGTCCTCGAGGATTGGAGAAAGGTCTGCGCCACACCGTCCGCAAGTTGTACTCAAAGGACTGCTAGCCATTACCAGCGCATTACCGTTCGCTCCGGCCCAGGGTTTCCGATCGATCACCAGGCAGGAACTGATCCCGGTTCCGACGGTGAGGTAGGTGAAGCTCCTGAAAGGTTTTCCGGCCCCGAACCAGGCCTCGCCGAGTGCCGCGGCGCGCACGTCCGCTTCCACCACGGCCGGCGCGATACCGGTCAGGCGCTCGAAAACCGGGAGGCCTTCCCAGTGGATCGTCTGACCGCTTGTCACGCGACCCTCGCTATCGACCAACTCAGCGACACCGAGTCCAATGCCAAGTACCTGCCACGAGTTTCTCTGCGCTTCCTGTGCAAGCTGGCGGGCAAGAATAATCACGTCATCAAGCACGGGCTCTCCGCCCCTTGCTGCCGCGGTTGGCACAAGACGGCGGCAGACGATCTCACCGGATGGCCAGACAACCAGGCCGCCGGCGATCTTCGTGCCACCAACGTCCAACCCGAGGGCGCACTGCCCGCCTGCATTCACCGTGCCGCTCATTGATCCTCCACCGGACGCGTGTGATCATGCAGGTGGTGCACGTCCTGCTGCCCGGTAACAGCTTCCGGCTTCAGGTCCAGCGGACCAAATCGCGAGTGGACCGGCACCCAGGAGCGCTCTTTCGCGGACCGTTCAGCGGCTTCCAGGACTTCGATTAAATGCACATCGTGCGAAATCTCGGCGAGCGGAGGCCGGTGTTCCCTCAGGGCGGATACCAACTCGCTGAGGCCGTCTGCCCATAGCCATGTAGGCTCAATCGGTTCGTGCTCCTCCCAGCTGCCTGCCTGATTTCGCCAGATTTCGAACCCGCGCGGGTCCCAGTCATCGCCCAGCAGATTCGCAGTACCTTCCGTCCCATACAGCTCGAGACCCGGACGGCGATAGCGTTGGATGGCATGGCTCGAAACGATCGATGAAAGGGCTCCGTTTTCATGTCGCGCAATGACATGTGAGACATCGTGGCCCGGGTTCGTGATCTCTGCGCCGCCTTCCATTATGCGCCGCGGGATAGCGGTTGTGGAGCTTGCGTGAATTTCGACGACCGGCCCCAGCAACGCGGTCAGGCTCTTCAGGTTATAGATGCCGACCTCCGCCAGCGGTCCGATGCTGCCGTCGTGATACCAGCGCGCCCAGGTTGATCCCGCGTTGCCGTATAAGCCACGGGCTGAATGCACGCTTCCGATCGCGCCTTGCTGAATTTCACCCCAGAGGGCGCGAAACGTAGGAGCCATTTGGACGAAAGGCGCAGTAAGGAGATGCACGCCGCGCGCCACGGCCAGCCGTGAAAGAGACTCCGCTTCGGCGTGGGTCGCCGCTATCGGCTTCTCGACAAGTACGTGCTTACCATGCTCGAGCGCGAGCGCGGTCAGCTCTTCGTGGCTCTCGGGCGGCGTGAGTATGACCACCACGCCGGCATCGGATTCGACGACTTCGCGCGCCGTTTGCACAAGATGCAGATACGGCCGCCGAGCCAGCAGCCCCGGCCAGTTCTCCCGACGTCTGGCACACACGAGACCGAGCCGGGCCTGGCCTCGCGGCGCCAGCCGATCTAGAACTTGGAGGTAGGCAAACAGGACGTTGCCCGCTCCGATGATTCCGACGCTCACGGGACGCCGATCTGTGTTCGCGCCCGGGCTCATGACTCGACGTCGCTCGTTTCGTATGACAGCCCAGCCCCCGCAGCCAACGCCAGCGCGATTCCGATCCATTGCCGAAACGTGAGCTTCTCAGCGAGAAGAGTAGTCGCGAGCAGGATTGTTACCAGAGGATATAGGGCTGTCAGGGGAATCGCCACGCTCGCTTTTGCGCCGCGTTCGAGCGAACGAAAGAGAAACCACGATCCCAATCCGTTCGCGAGTCCCGCGGCGACACCTACGATTGCATCCCGCGGACTCATGGCAAGCATCCCAGGACGCCATGCCAGCCATGGAACGAACAGGATGAAACCGACCGTGAGCCACACCAGCAAAGAGCGAGCCGATATTCGATTGGTACCCAATTTCTGAAGCAGACCCACAATGCCCCAGAAGAACATCGTCACGGCCGAGAGCTGGACCCAATCACCCATGTTTGCTGTTCACGTGTTTGCTGCTCACAACGCCAAGAGGAAAATGGCTGTTAACGCGAGGACGACACCGGCTGCCTGGACGCGATTGATTCTTTCGCGAAGAACAACAGCGGCCAGTGCCACAGTGACCAGAGGAAACATCGCGGTGAGTGGCCCGACTATAGAAGCTTTGCCCTTTGACATGGCGGCGTCATAGGCCAACAGACCGAAACCTGTGAACACGCCGTTCAGAATGCCGTACGCCGCGCCGCGAAGATCTCGTTCGAGCCTTCCACGCATGCTGATGAAAGCGGCAACCGCCAGCGGAAACATCCCTACAGTGAACAGGATTTGCATCTGTTTGACGGAGAGTCGGGCCGAGGCGAGTTTCGCCAAAGCGCCCCAGACCCCCCACCAAAAAATGCACCAACATGCGCTCGCGAGCCACGATCTTTGCCGCATCACCGGCGGTCGCTCATTTTGATTCGCGTTTGTGCTCCGTCGGTTTGCGCTCCATCATAAATCAGCCCACTCTCATCCTCGACAATGAACGGGCAGAGCCGGAGCGTATCGCAATCGACGCCTTGCAAGCGGGCCAGGCGTTCCGCCGCCAATTGAGCGGGAATCATGTCGATAACGAACTGCCAGTCGCGAGGCGTGGCCGGCAATTCAAGCGTCAGATCCGCGGCGTCATGCGAAAGGCTCTGGCCGATCAGCATGACAGGACAACCCAGACGGCGCAGGTCGCCGGCGACACTCAAATCCGCATCCCGCATGCGCGCCGGATCGATCCAAAGCCCGATGCGAACGCCGGGGCGGATCATCTCTTGCGGACCATGGCGGAACGCTCCCGTACTCATGGCCGTTGCAGGGATCTTGGCTGCTTCTTCCCAAAGAAGACGAGCTTCATGGCAGGTAGAGAGACTTGGCCCTCGGGCAAGGAAATACGTCGTAGCTTCAAATGAAAACCAGGCGCTGTGTTCCATCGACTCGCGCCAGGTGCTGCACGCTATCGCGGCCTGCTCAAACGCACGCTCCAGTTCGGAAGCTAATCCGGATGACCACTGTTCCGTGACGACGGCCGCCAGAACGGCTCCTGCCAAGGCGATCGTTGAATACGTATTCACGGACACGGCGTGATCGTATGCCGTCTCGATCAGTATCGAAAGATCGGCAGCTCGGGTTAACGGGCTGTCGATCCCATTCGTGATTGCGATTAAACGCGCGCCGGAAGCTCTGATCTGCGGAAACAGCTCCGTTATCTCGATGCTCTTGCCGCTACGCGACAGAGCTACAATCACGGAACCCGGCGCGATCGCGGCAAAATGCAGCAGCTCCGATGCATCGATGTGCGTCACCGCGCGACCAGACATCTCAAACAGAGTTGCCATGCCCATCGAAGCCGCCCAACTGGCGCCGATGCCTGTGATATAGACATGCTGCGCACGGGCGATGAGCCCTGCCGCTTCGCTCAGGACTCCGGCTTCCGGACCTGTCAGTCTTGCCAGCACCTTCGACAGCTCGGACGGCTGGCGCAGAATATCATTCAAAAGCCGTGTCATTCGCCTCCCGCGGCACGAGTTACTAAGATGTTCCGATACGAGACCGCGCCATGATCCCCCTGCAATAGGAGCGGTCCCGGTTTTCCTTCGTCGCTATCGATTGCCCCGCCCGTAACGCCTGGGATTTCCGCATTATGAATCGTCTCGATCCCGTTCACCGCTACGGTTACCTTGCGGCCTATCAGCGTGGCGTCGATCGCCTGCCAGTCCCCGCCCCGCCTGGCAGGATTCGAAGCGGGCTTCAGGAACCCGTAGATGCTGCCAAATCCGTGCGAATCAGGGGGATTGCCGTAAGCATCGGCGATCTCAATCTCGTACCGGCCACGCAGGTACACGCCGCTGTCGCTCCCCTGAGGAACCTTGAATTCGAGATGCAGTTTGAAATCCGAAAAGACGCGATCCGTTACCAGGTTTGCGCCGGATGCAGCGTTGACGAGCTCGCCGTTTTTCGCGCGCCACATATTCCTGCCTGATACGGGCAACGGTTTCCATCCGGACAAGTCGCGCCCGTTGAACAGAGACTCCTCGCTTCCCCAGACCGGCGCCTCGTTCCTCATTAGAGATGGCGCTCGCACCGCATCCCACGCGGCTCGCATGCCTCCTGATGTTGTCACACCGTGAATCCGGGCATTCGCGAGAGTTCCTCTGAAGGTCAAGTCGTGTGGGAGCTCCTCTTCTTCCTTTGGAACTACGAATGTCAATTCGCCGCCATTGAATCGAACATCGCGAAGATTGTGGACAGCGCCCGTACGCCCGACAAATCTTCCCTTCAGCCCGCCTGCTCCTTGACTGAACTCAACCCAGCTCGGATACTTTCCGTCCTTTCCTTCAATGGTAATGTCCCAACGCCCTACGATGGGAATCACCGGCGCCCTTGCGAGCAGCAGGGGAAGCACGCCCATCAGGAAACACACCAAACTCCGCATCAGAACTGCAGCCGTGCTCCCACTTGAATGTTTCGCGGCGACGTGACCGTGCCATCCCACATCCCAAAGTTCGGACTGGCGACATCGGTATCAAATCCACGAAGCGTGTGATTGTTCCAGAGATTAAAGGCCTCACCCCGAAGCTGAAGCGATACGCGTTCCGTAATAGCAAAAGCCTTCGACAACATCAGGTCCTGGTTGTGATAGCCGAATCCACGCATATTCGTAACGCGGGAGCCCGATCCAAAGTAGTAATTGAAGCTGTCCGCCGGCTCGAATGCATTGATGTCAAACAGCGGCCGGTTAACGTCAAAGCTGCTCTTGCTCTGCGCAAACGCATTTGCGCCCGGCAGCACTGCCGGTATGCAGTACACGTCGAATTGCGCCGGCACATTGCAGTTTCCCGAGCGGAAGTAGAACGGCGTGCCGGAGTACACACGAAAGATGGTGCTCAGAGTCCAGCCGCCGACAGCCAGGTCGAGCAGCCGGCTGTGATTCAGCCAGTGCTTATTCCTTCCGAACGGCAGATCGTACGATGTCGCGAAAGAAAAGGCGTTCGGAATATCCTCGAGCGCCAATGCCTTGTTGCGCTCTCTTTGAAATGGCGAAATGGTTCCCGTCAGGCTCCCGTATAAGCTGTCGGGCTGAGTATTGTCAGCGTCTGTGATCAGCTTGCTGTGAGTGTAAGAGGCCAGAAAGAAAAGCCCGCTGGAATAGCGGTGCTCCGCCTTGAACTGAAGAGAGTGATACGTCGAATTGCCCGCGTTCTCGTTCAATCCCTGAAGCGGTCCACAGTACTGCGGGTAAGGCAGCAGAGCCTGAGCCACCGATGGCGCGCAGGATGTCATCTGCTCAACCCACCCTGTATACGGAATTCCGACTCCGTCGACCACCGTGTCACCGGGTTGAAATTCGTCGTACAAATGGCTTCCGTAAGTATTGAGCAAGGCAGGATTGAGCACATTGATGGCGGCCGTGCGCGAGAGCAGTCGCGTCCCCTTGCTGCCAACATACCCTGCGCTCACCGTGGTGTTGCTGCCGATCTGTTGCTCGATCGTGAAATTCCACTGCTGCGAGTACGGAAGCCGGTTGCCATCTTTCGGACGATAAATGGGGCCGTTCTGGCCGTTCAGAAATCCTGGAGTCAGATAGGGCGGGTTCTGAAAGCCTCCCGGGAATCCTTCATTGAGAAGGAAGGCAGGCGACAGGCCGCCGAGTGAGTTGCCGAATGTCGGCGTGGAATTGAATCCGTCCTGCGCGATGCCACCGGTCCAGCCCGGATAATAGCCTGCATCGTAAAAAATGCCGTAGCCGGTTCGGACGACCAATTTGGAAGTAGGAGCGTAGGCGATACCAAGCCGGGGACCGAAGCCGCCATGAAACGTGTCCTCCGGATGTTTCGAGCCGAACGAAGCGTCTCCCCAGCGATCGCCGGCAAAGACAAGGCTACCGGGCCGATTCCCTGCATCGGGATTCGGCCTGCCCGCGTCGAGAAACGAGAGAACGTCGTGCTTCTCGTGAGTGGGTGAAAACATTTCCCACCGCAACCCGTAATTCACCGTGAGTTTGGGCGTCACCTTCCAGGTGTCGCCTGCATGAAAGATCAACGCGGTTTGAAGTGCGGTCGCGACATCGATGGAACGCACTGTAAGGAACGCCGAATCCACCTGCTCCAGCAAAAAACTGGCAATGGGACTACCGCTATTCCTGTCCAGAACTCCGGTTTCGCCGCGCTCGAAATTGAATTGGCCGGCACCTCCCGACACGCTGTGGAAGGTATTGTTCATGTTGCGGTATTCGAACCCGAACTTCAACGTGTGCTTGCCGCGCACCCAGGACACCAGGTCGTTGCCCACAATCGCAGGATCGGGCCACCGGTTCGCGGCTGCCGATCCGGTGTTGGTGCCGAAACCGGCAAAGCCGTCCGCGAAGCGAAGAGCGGGCGCGTATTCGCGCGTCGCGACGCCCGGAATCTGCGGCAACTGGTCGACGAATGGCGCGTCCAGACCGCCGCCGTAAAACTGATCGTTCGTATATCCAACGCCAAAGTGGTTCAACAAATTCGGCGTGAAGATGTGATCGTAATTGATCCGGTTCAACCACGTGTGCTTGTAATTTTCCTGATCCGTTGTGATCTCCAGGGGTAGCACGTGTGTCTTTTGCGGCAGGTTATCGCGCTTGAATATCGTCACGGTGACATGGTCGTTGCTGCCGATGTACTCGTCGAAACGAAGGTTCAGGAAGTTAGCATCTGAGCTGATGAATGCGGGTACCGCGGGAGGTTGAAAATTGTTCAAGGCGCCAGGGCCGGTCGGGTTCGGCAGATACTTCAGCCAGCCATTGGCCAGGGAGTTTTGCAGCCGCGGGTCGGTCCCGCAGATGACGTTAGGATGTCTGCCGTCGCAGCCCATGAACTGGTCCCGCACCACTTGGCCGTTGACGATACGGGTTGTCGCCGGATCGTAAATCGGGATGAGATTGCCGTCCGCATCTTTCCAATCGGAAAAATCGCCTTGCCGCTCCTGGAGTGATGGAATCGATAATGTCTGCCGCACGATCCCGCCGCGAATGCGGAACCCCTCCCAGTTGGCGAAGAAATAGGTCTTATTGCGGCCGCTCCAAGCCAGCGGCAGTTTCACGGGACCGCCGATCGAGCCTCCGAAATCGTTCTCCTGATCGGTCGGCCGCGAATCCGAACCATACTGTCTCGCGTTCAGCTCGGTGTTTCGGAGGTACTCGAAAACTCCGCCGTGAAACTGATTTGTCCCGGCCTTGGTTTCCATGATGAAAACGGAACCTCCCGTCGAGCCGTACTGCGGCTCGTAGTTGGAATCGAGGACACGAAGCTCGCTCACCATGTCCGGCGATTGAGGGAAGTCGAATGCCGCCGACCACACTCCGTTGCCACCCGAGGGATTCACCATGCTGACGCCGTTGAGCAGCGCCTCGCCGCCTCCCTGCACGCCGCCGTTCATGTGCGCGCCGACAACGTTGCCGTCCGGAGACGTGATACCAGGCAGCAGGGTAGCAAAAGCGGCCGAGGAGCGCGGCCCTCCAGAAACGAGCAGGGGCAGGTTATTCACCGTTTCCGGCTCGATGTCGCCTCCTTGCGCCGCATTGTCGTAATTGAGCGGCGACGCATTTGCCCGAACTTCAATCGCCTGCGTTGCGGTGCCGACCTCCAGAGTTACATCCAGGCGCAAGCGCGCGCCGAGATCGGCGCGGATACCTGTCTGCACGTATTCTCGGAACCCGCGCGCCGTCACTCGCAATTCGTACCCGCCCGGCGGAAAATTAGGGAAGCTGTACAGCCCGTCCGTTTCGGTCGTAGTGCTCAGAACAACGTCCGTCTGAAGCGACCTCAATTTCACCTCGCTGCCGGCAATCGCACCGCCGCTTTGATCGACAACTCTTCCGGTCAGCGAAGCAGTCACCGCTTGCCCCGAAGCCCTTGGGTGGAGGAACGCACAGAGGCTAAGAATGCACGCGGTTCTCATCATCAGGGTCTTCACCGTAACCTCCCTCGCCGGCTTGTACCGGCTGCACTAAGCCTTAAACTGCCCCTGCTTGAAACACTCGATCATGTGCTCGCAGGCCCGCACGGTAAAGGCCATGATCGAAATCGTCGTCGTCTTGTCAGTCGGTGTCGGAAAGACGCTGGCGTCCGCGATGAAGAGGTTCGGAACATCATGCGTATTGCACCAGGTCCCGGTGACGAACTTCTTCGGATCGTTGCCGAACCGGCATGGCCCGGTTTCGTGAAGGCTGTGCCCCGGCGGGTCCGGCTCGCTGCTCGCTCCCCAAACCTCGCCTCCTGCCTTCCGAATGATTTCGGCGCAGACTTCCTTGGAGTGCTCGAGCATCATGAGCTCGTTCGGCCCCCATTCGTAATGGAAACGAGCGACCGGAATTCCGAAAATGTCTTTCACCTCCGGGTCGAGATCAATGAAGTTCTTTGGACTCGTCAGGGAAGGAGCCTGCAACAGAAAGCTCACGGGCGACGGGTAATAGCGGCGAACTTTTTGCTTCAGCTCTGAACCGAAGCCTTCGAACTGTTCGTAATAATAGGGGAAATCGCTGCAACCCCCGTAAGGGTACATGGAATATCCTCGAATGAACTTTTCTTCGCGCGGGTTCTTCAGATTTTGCCAACGGGGCATCCAGACAACGGTCGAGTCCGCGACATTGTCTGGACGACTGGGCTGCCCAACGAGCTGCGGCAAGTAACCATACGCGGACGTGGCATAAAGATGATCGACAAGATTGCGGCCGAGCTGGCCGCTTGAATTAGCAATCCCGGTAGGCCAGTGCGACGAGCGCGAGTTCAGCATGATCTTGGCGGTCTCGCAGCAGGAAGCGGCCAACACTACAGCTTTCCCGTACACCTCCACTTCCTTGCGCGTGGTCCGATCGATGTACGCGATGCCTTTGGCCTGGCCATTCTCATCGACGATGACGTTTTTGGCGTGAGCGTTGAGGCGCAGCTCCAGCTTTCCTGTCTTCTCCGCATCGGGTATGAAAAACCAGGTCGGCGAGAAGAACGAGCCGCTGTCGCATCCGGTCGTGCAGCCCGCGCAGTAGTGACAAGCTGGATGCCCGTTATGCGGAACCGTCAACTGCGCGCAACGGTCAGGCAGATACGGAATTCCCATCTTGTCGCAGGCGTTCTTCAGGATCCAGTCGAAGCACCGGAATTTGAAAGGAGGCAGATAGTCGCCGTCAGGATTGCTCGGGCGGTTCTGCACCGTGCTGGCGACTCCGATCATGCGCTCAACACGGCTGTAATAGGGTCCGATCTCCTCAGAGGTGATTGGCCAGTCGACGTCGAATCCGTCCAGGCTCGCCGCTTTGAAGTCGATATCGCCAAACCGCGCGGAAGAGCGCCCCCAGAAATTCGCCTTTCCTCCAGTTCCCTTGCAGCGCGTCCATTTCCAGCGGCTCCCCGGCGCGACCGTGTAGCCGATGTCGTGTTCGAAGAGGTCGAACGTGACCTCCTGCTCGCAATCACCTTGGCGGAGATGACGCGTTTTGGGATCGCCAAATCCGCGATATTGCATTTCGTAGCGGTGCCGATGATTTCTATAGTGTTTCGCGGGGATTACTCGCGGTCCGGAATTCAGCGCGCACACGTTGAGCCCTGCTTCGCACAGCGTCTTCATGGCGGTGCTGCCGCCCGCGCCTGTTCCCACTACAATGACGTCGTAAATTTGGCTGGCCATGGAAATCTCGCTATTTTCCGGAGGGCAGAAGGTGTTTGTGGTCGCGATCGTCCGCGTGCGGACAATCCGGCATCTGGTCGTAATGAGTTTTCAGATTCGGATTGTCGAGTTCGACCTGTCCTAGCCGCGACGTATAGAAACCCATCATGGTGTACTCCCGAATCAGCTTGAAGAAGGCTCTCCCGTCTTCGTCCCCTTCGCGATACTCATTTTTGTAAGCTAGCCGTCTGAGCAGGGCCGTTTGCTGTTCTTTGCTTAAATTCACAAACGCGGCATTGAACAACCCGCGGGCGCGCGCGTCGAGCCATCCCGCGCCATAGCGCATCGGAAACTGAATTTCGGGATCGCTGAACGTCATGAAGTCGATGAACTCGGCCACGCCCGCATCCTTCGCGCCGGGAGTACCATCATTCGGCATGATCAGGTCCGTTAGCGTCTCGATCAGCGCGTATTCGTCGGCGGTAAAGAACTGGCGCTGATAGGCCGCGGCCGGTCCTTTTACCAATCCGCTTTCCGGGTGCTGGGGACAGGCAAAGGCCCAGCGTTCGAAACCGGGAAACTGAGAGGCCGCCGCGGCAAGAGATAACACGCGCAAAATCTCACGCCGTTCGATGTTTTGACCTGCCATGAATAGCCTTCCTGAACCCCTTTTTCCCAGGAAAGCGCTTTCGGAAAGCGCTTTCCTGGACTAGTTAGTAAATTATTACCAAGACGTACCTTTGTCAATAGGCAATCGGTTGACGCGGCGTTTGCTGCATACTGAGGAAGAATCGTCCGGCTCTAGCGTATGCCTTACACCATGAAGGATGTCGCGCGCCATGCCCGCGTGTCCCTCTCCACCGTCTCACATGTTTTGAACAATACGCGCTATACGGCCCCCGATACCGCACAGCGCGTCATGCGGGCTGTTCGGGATTTGCACTACCAGCCCAATCCGCACGCGCGGCGACTGGCTCTCAGCCGCAGCGATCTGGTCGGCCTGCTGGTTTCCGAGATTGCCAACCCGTTCTTCCCGGAAATCATCAACGGCTTTCAGCAGGGTGCCTGGCAGCAAGGCTATGACATGTTGCTGTCCCACACGGAAAACGATTCGGAGCGCACCGAGCGTGCCATTCGCAACCTGCTCGCCAGTGGCGTGCGCGGCGTCGCGGTTATGAGTTCGGCGGTCGATTTGACCGCCATGGAACGTCTCCGCGCGGCTGGGATCGCCCTGGTCTTCTACAATCTCGGTCCTGCACAACGGCTGGTCAGCAACATCCGCATCGATTACTCCCTCGGCATTGGGCAACTCGTGCGGCATCTTATTGAACTGGGCCATCGCAAGGTTGGCATCATTTCAGGGCCTGCTTCCAACCGCACGGCAGCAGCCCTTCAACGAGCGATGGTGAAAGCCCTCACCGGGCATGGTCTGAGCCCGTCGATTGTCGTCGAGAGCAAACATCGGGTCGATGGCGGTGCGGCAGCGATCCGGGCAGTTGTCGCCGGGGAGAACCCTCCATCAGCCGTTATGTGCGGTAATGATTTGATCGCCATGGGTGCGGTCAGCGCGCTCGAGGAACTCGGCGTACGCGTGCCGAAGAACATCTCGATTACCGGTTTCGACGATATTTTCTTCTCTCATTTGGTACGGCCGCCGCTCACTACCGTTCGTATTCCGCGCGAAGACCTGGGCCGCACGGCATTTGAGGCACTCTACCCCATGATCAGCGGCAGACGCCGCAAAGGGACCGAATGGGAATTGCCCACTGAGTTGGTGCCGCGCAAGTCGACAGCCGCGCCGCGAACCGGACCTCTTCGTTTGCGGCGGTCCGATTTCTCCGGCACGAAAATTCCTCAAAAGAACTCGGCTGGCGGCGAGGTATGATTTTGTCCTCCGGCTTCTTCACGGTCATCTTGGCGCCCGTCCATCTATTGCTGCATTGTGAGCAGGGCGAGCGCATCGGCTGCCCTAGACTGGAATGAGTGAAAGTTCGAGAGCTGATAAGGCTCGTCGAGGCAGACGGTTGGAAGCATGTTCGTACGACTGGGAGCCATCGCCACTATAAGCATTCCTTAAAGCCGAACGTGGTTACGATTCCCGGACATCCAGGTGATGACATACCCCGAGGCACACTGAAATCGATCTTAAAAGCAGCAGGATTGGAGGATAAGAAATGAGAGTGAAATACGCGGTTTTGTTCGAGCGCGCAGAGAACAACTGGGCTGCTTATGTTCCTGATCTCCCTGGCTGCATGACAACCGGCGAAACGCTTGAAGAAACCGAGATCAACATTCGGGAAGCGATTGAGGGACATTTGAGAACCTTACGAGAGTTTGGCGACCCCATTCCGGAACCCACGAGCGTAGCTAAGGAAGTCGAGATATCACCGGCGGCTTGATGAGTTCATGTGAGTTATCGCAGCACGCCAGATAAGGAGACGCGTTGATTATTCGCTTCGCCGTCGCCCTTATTGCAACTCTCGGTCTCAGTGCGCAGGCACCACAGAGTCAGACCAAATGGCCCGTCAAGAACGGCGTGTTTGTCATCAAGAATTTCCCTTTCGGAACGGGCGAATCCCTTGCCGAATTGAGGCT
The DNA here is from genome assembly GCA_036557345.1 of Bryobacteraceae bacterium. Taxonomy (GTDB): domain Bacteria; phylum Acidobacteriota; class Terriglobia; order Bryobacterales; family Bryobacteraceae; genus Bog-105. Next base: position 72,496 of record DATBHS010000157.1, on the reverse strand, counting down.
TCACTATCTCACACTCGGCACAGCACACCGCGATGGCGCTGGCCATACCGATAACGCCGTTCTGCTCCTGCACGGAACAGGCGGCGATGCCCATTCGCTGCTCAATCCGGCATTTTCGGATGTTCTTTTCGGTCCCGGGCAGCCGCTCGACATCACAAAGTTCTACATCATCCTTCCCGACGACATCGGTCACGGCCAATCGAGCAAGCCTTCGGATGGCTTGCGGACGCGCTTCCCTCATTACGATTACGACGACATGGTCGCCTCGCAGCACACGATGCTCCTCGACGGCCTCCATGTCGACCATCTGCGGCTGATTCTCGGCACTTCGATGGGCTGCATGCAGTCTTTTGTCTGGGGCGAGACGTACCCACAGTTCTCGGATGCCCTCGCACCCTTTGCCTGCCTTCCTATTGAACTGGCTGGCCGGAATCGCATGTGGCGCCATATGGCTATGCAGATCATTCGTCACGATCCGGCTTGGAAAAACGGCGAGTATACGGCCGAACCCTTGGAGGGTCTTCGCGGCGCGAACGACCTGATTCTTATCGCCGGCTCGGCTCCGCTCCAGATACAGAAGAACTTCCCCACGCGCGCCTCGGCAGAGGCTTACGTCGATCGAACTCTTGACCGCCTCATTGCTCACACGGATGCCAACGATTTCCTCTACTACGTCGATGCATCGCGAAACTACAATCCCGAGCAGAAGCTAAGCACGATTACTGCGCCCCTTCTATGGATCAACTCGGCAGATGATTTCATCAACCCGCCCGAGCTCGGCATCGCGGAAAAACTGGTCACGAAAATGCCCCATGCCAGGTTCGTTCTGATTCCCATCTCCGATGCCACGCGCGGACATGGCACGCACACGCACGCTGCCGTTTGGAAGGATTATCTCGTCGAATTTCTCCGGCAAACGGAAAGAAAATAGCGTTTCATCCTGAAAAGGACGCGCATTTATCATCTCTCCAATTCGATCTTGTATATGTTATGTAAGGGGATCGTTATTGCACCGCTTCGCCCGCTCCGGCTTTGTGCCAAGTGTGATCTGCCTTGTTGCAGGCGGGTGCCTTCTCGGCCGGAGTCCTCAAACCAGTCAAAGCTCAGCCGGAGTGTCACTCTCCTACGATCAGGTGGTCACACCGTTCGTTCAGCAGAATTGTGCCGGCTGTCACAACGAGAAGCTCAAAACCGCAGGTCTCGCTCTCACTAAATATCACGATCTACCTTCGCTTCTGCGCGATCGTGATTTTTGGGAAAAGGTGGTCCACCGGGTGCGTGCGGGCGAGATGCCGCCGAAAGGCATGCCCCGGCCGAAACCGGAAGCAATCGCCGCAGTAACGGACTGGATCGAACAACAATTCGCCGAAGCGGACCAACACACAGCGATCGACCCGGGGCGCCTGACCGCACATCGCCTGAACCGGGTCGAGTACAACAACACGGTGCGCGATCTCCTCGCCATCCATTTCAAGCCAGCGGCTGACTTCCCGGCCGACGATTCGGGTTACGGCTTCGACAACATCGGCGACGTGCTCTCCGTTTCGCCGGTTCTCATGGAAAAGTATCTGAACGCGGCGACCGCCATCGCCAACCGCGCCATTCCGGGCGATGCGATTCCCGGACCTACTCGCATGCGTTATTCTCCGGAGCACAGTCCGAACGACGATGGCATGGCACTCGAGAACCGGTTCGACTTTCCCGCTGAAGGAGACTACGACATCAAAGTGAGCGTGAGTGGCCGGAAGGAGCCGTTTCGCCTGCATCTTTCGCTCGACGGCAAAGAAATCAAGACAGCAGATGTTTTAGTTCAAAAGGATAAGCCGCGTTCCTATGAGGTCCGCCTGCATGTTCTTTACGGCGAACACGTGCTCTCCTCCACCATGGAGCCGAGAACACCCTCGCCCCAGGAAGTGGCCAATGCTCATCGTTTGAAGGTTGAAGAAGAAGCTGACTTCCGGAAAGCCATCGCAAAGCATCCTGAAGACGCGAAGGAGATCGCGCGGCAGCGCGCTGTTTCGAATCCACCGACGTTCATCGACGCGTTCGAGATACACGGTCCCTACAACGCTCTACGGCCGCCGCTTCCGGAGAGCTACCGGCGCGTGTTCGTGTGCGGGCATTCCCCCGGGCAACACAATGCTGCATGTGCCCGCCTCGATCTGGGGCATTTGGCCAGGTTCGCGTTTCGGCGTCCGGTTACAACCGATGAAGTATCGCGCCTTGTTGATCTCGTCGCCAAAGGACAGAACGACGGTATGACCTTCGAGCAGGCCATGCGCACAGGCCTCGAGGCCATTCTCGTGTCGCCGAATTTTCTCTTCCGCATTGAGCGGGATCCAAAACCCGATGACCCGACCGCCGTTCATCCGGTCAACGATTATGAGCTCGCCTCCCGGCTTTCCTATTTCCTGTGGAGCAGCATGCCGGATGACCCACTACTTGACACCGCCGCCGCCGGTCATCTGCACGATCCAAATGTCCTCAGCGCCCAGGTTCACCGTATGTTGAAGGATCCCAAGTCCGATGCCTTCGTTACGAACTTTTTCGGCCAGTGGCTGGAACTTCGTAACCTGGATAGCGTACAGCCGGATCCGGACGACTTCCCGGCGTTTAACGCGCAGTTGCGCCTCGCCATGTACACCGAAACGAAGCTGTTTGTCGAATCGATCGTGCGGGAGGATCGCAGTATCATCGACTTGCTGAATGGAAAATACACGTTCTTGAACGAGAAGCTGGCCAAGTTCTACGGCATACCGGGTGTAATCGGAAATCAGTTTCGGCGTGTCGAACTCGACGGCACGCAACGAAGTGGCGTTCTCACCCAGGCGAGTGTTCTTACAGTAACCTCGTATCCCAATCGCACGTCTCCGGTCTTGCGCGGGAAGTGGATACTTGAAAATGTGCTGAATGCTCCTCCCCCGCCGCCTCCTCCCGGGGTCGGATCAATCGACGCTGCGGGCGGTCCCCTGGCCGGCACCATGCGCCAGCAGATGGAAAAGCATCGCGCGAATCCAACGTGCGCAAGCTGCCATATGCGCATGGACCCTCTGGGTTTCGCACTCGAGAACTACAATGCAGTCGGCCGATGGCGCACCGAGGATGCTGGTCAGCCGGTCGATGCCAGCGGCACGCTGCCCGACGGGAAGTCGTTCCGCGGCAGCGCCGAACTCAAGGGGCTCCTTGCGGGCAACCGTGAAGCCTTTGCTGAATGTCTGACGGAAAAATTGATGACTTATGCTCTGGGCCGTGGTCTCGAAGGATACGACCGGCCGGCCGTGAAGCAGATTGTGAGAGATCTCTCTGCAAACAACTACCGGTTCTCGGCTTTAATTTCGGGAATCGTTAATAGCGCACCGTTCCAAATGGGGCGGGGCGAGGAAGCGACGGAAGTGACCGCATCTCAAGTAACGAAGAATATCGGTGGTGTCAAATGATTGTGACTCGCAAGCATGTGTCGCGGCGAACGCTATTGCGCGGCCTGGGAGCAGCCGTAGCGCTGCCCGTGCTTGATGCCATGACCCCGGCGCTGACTGCAGCGGCCGCGGTTTCGCAAAAAATCGCTCCGAAGCGCATGGTCTTCGTCTATGTTCCGAACGGCATCGACATGCGGAATTGGACGCCGGCTACCGAAGGGCAAGCCTTCCAACTTCCCAAGATTCTGAGCTCACTCGCGCCCGTGCAGGACGACGTGCTCGTGCTGAGTGGGCTTATGGACCACGGCGGAATGGCCCTCGGCGACGGCCCGGGCGATCATGCGCGTGCTTCGGCCAGTTTTCTCACCGGCGTTCATCCGAAGAAGACGGCGGGCTCCGATATCTCGGTCGGAATCTCAGTGGATCAGCTCGCCGCGCAAAAAGTCGGTACCGCTACGCGTCTGGCTTCGCTTGAACTTGGCTGCGAGGACGGTCACCTGGCGGGGAACTGCGATTCAGGCTATGCCTGCGCTTATGTAAACAGCATCTCGTGGCGCTCCGCTACCGTGCCGAATCCGCCGGAAATTAATCCACGCTCCGTTTTCGAACGCCTCTTCGGTAACGAGGAAAATGCCGGCGATCCAGCAGCGCGAGAGCGTAACGCCCGCGCGCGCGAAAGCATTCTCGACCTGGTCGCCGACGACACTCACCGCCTGCAGGCTGGCTTGGGCCAGACCGACCGGCGCAAGCTCGACGAATATTTCACCGCCGTCCGCGAAGTGGAGCGGCAAGTGGAAATGATGGAAAAGCAAATTGCGGCCAACTCCGTGGCGCTTCCCCCTATGGCTAAGCCCGACGGTGTGCCCATCGAGTTTGCCGCTCACGCCCGCCTCATGTTTGATCTGCTTGCAATCGCTTTGCAGACCGATACAACCCGCATATCGACCTTTATGCTGGCACGCGAAGGCAGCAACCGTTCTTACCGGGAGATCGGCATCCCTGAAGGACATCACGGCCTGTCGCATCATCGAAATGACCCCGTGCTAATGGACAAGGTAGCTGCCATTAACCGGCACCACATGGATCAGTTCGCGTACTTTTTGAACAAATTGAAAAAGACGCAGGATGGGGACGGCTCTCTTCTCGACAGCACCACAGTCCTCTACGGCAGCGGCATCAGTGACGGTAACCGGCATAATCACGACAATCTGCCCGTGCTGCTGGCTGGTGGCTCGCATGTCTTCAAGACCGGCAGACACGTGCGCTACTCGCAGAAGGAGCCGGTATCGAGTCTTTATCTCAGCATCCTGGATGCCGCGGGTATTCCGACTGATCGTTTCGGCGATAGCCAGAGCAGATTGCAGTTTCTCGGCGACCTGACATAATTGGCCGTTCGGCCGTTGATTCGAAGATGAAATATTCCACCCTCGCTGTGTGCCTCGCGCTAGGCACAATTCTTTGTGCTCAGGACCATCCGCTGGCGAAGTTGATCGCTGCAGCGCGCGAAGGTCCCGCAACGCCCGGTCTGCAGGATCTCGTCATGAACGCGCTCTCGGCCAAGGGAGGCGTGGCCGTTTGGGGTCAGGATTATGTGTTTGTGACGCCTTCTTCGGCCCCGGCCTCTGTTTCGATTGACGCGCAGCCAGCATCGCCGATGGAGCAGATCGGCAACTCGAATCTGTGGATGCGCCTGGTGAAGATGCGGGTCGGCGTGACGCATTCTTACCAATTCTATGCGGGCGAAAAGCCGCTCGCGAACCGCAGCGATGTCGCCGGTTACAATCCCGACTCCTACCCAAAACCCGGTGTTCCGCAAAGCAAGTTGAGCGAAAAGCATACGATTACCAGTAAAATCTACGCCGGTATGAAAGCCGATTACTGGTATTACGCATCGCCCGGTGTGGATCCCAATGTTCCTGCGCCCTTGATGGTTTGGCAAGACGGTCAGACGCTCATCGCCGGCGACTTGTCCAGGCTGCGGCTGTTCACTGTCACCGAGAACCTGGTCGCGCAGAAACTGATCCCGCCCATGGTTCACGTACTGATCGCCCCGGGCTTTTCTCCGGACGGCAAGCCGATGCGCTCCATCGAATATGACACCGTCAGCGACCGTTACAATCGTTTTCTCTTGGAAGAGGTTCTCCCTGAAGTCGAAAAAGCCTATAAACTTCGATCCGATGGTTACAGCCGCGGTATCGCGGGCGAATCGTCGGGCGGCATCTGCTCTCTAAATTCGGCCTGGTTCAACCCGGAGAAATTCGCCCGTGTGCACTCGACTATCGGAAGCTTTACCTCTATCCAATGGCATCCCGAACAAAAGCTGGAGGGCGGCAATCTCTATCCGTTCATGATTCGGAAGCAGCCCAAACGTAATATCCGGATCTGGATGAGCGACGGCGCCGACGACCTGGAGAACGATCACGGCTCCTGGCCGCTGCAGAATATCCAACTAGCAAACTCGCTCAAAATGCGCGAGTACGATTTTCACTTTCGATTTGGGCACGCGACTCACGATTCGGCCCAGGCAGCCATTGATCTACCGGAATCACTGGCTTGGCTCTGGCGCGGGTACGATCCGAACAAAACCTCGGAAGAGTTCACGATGGATCCGGCCGAGAAGGACAAGCCGTATTACCGCGTGACGATTTCTAACCGCGACGCGTGGTAGCTGATCCGTGATGAAATCATCTCGCAACCAGATGAACAGAACCCGTGATCCCTGAGGGAAGCGGCCGAATATCCCGCACGTCTTGCGGTACAAACCTTTCACCGTGACGCATGTTGAGCAACCGGTAATCGGGGAGCGCGCGGCCAGCCATCTCATTGATCGCCAGATTCCCGACGACGATCCGGAACTGGTTCGCGCCCGCTCGCGCATTTTGGGTAATATCCACCTCATAGGGCGGGCGCCAGACGGACCCGGCTCGCTGTCCGTTCACGAAAACCACGGCTGCCTCGTGCACCGGGCTCTCAAGCAGAGCGCGCATACCATTCGTTTCCGCCAAACCCGGCTCGACCGCCGTCCCAGGTCCGAAATCGAGAACGACCCTCGCGTTCTGACCAAAAAACGCTTGCGGGACGTCGACGTTCTTTTCGTAAATACCAAGGCCGGAATAGAATCGGGTCTCTTCATCGCTGGTCCACGAGCGCAGGCGAACCATATGAACTCTCCGCCCGATCTGCGGGAACGTGACATCCCAATCGGAGCTCAAGTCGATCATCAGCTGTTCGCCCGAGCGAGCTTGGGGCTGTTTTGGTGCCTTACCGGACTTGCTGAAGACCAGGATCCGCGATTCGTACGACGCGAGCTTCAATTCCATCCTGGTCCTTTCACCGTCGGCTTTGTACGCCGCGGGCATAGCGTCTCCTGTAAAGGGATTCCACCATTCGGGCTCCAGGCCGGCGATCCGGACCGACGCGTCTGTATCGACCGGCCGGTTTGAGAGGTTCGCTACAAAATAGATGTCGGCACCCGGCAGTTTGCGGTGCATGAACCCAATGAACGGTGCGGCGCTCCCGGTTGCAAAATCCGGCGGGAGCAACTGCGACAGTACACTCGAAAGATTCTGTTCATCGCGCAGAAGTCGTGTGTTGCTAAGGCCGGTCTCGAACAGTTCGTGAGCGATGGCTTGAATACGTGGCGCATCCCGCGTCTCTTCGAGCAATCCGCGTCCCAGCGACGGCAGGGATCGCGTCGCGACAAGCAGTCCGCCTTTGCGCACGTAATCCTGCAGAAGCTGCATCGTCGCTAGTGGGATCCGTTCGATGCCGGGCAGGATCAGGAGCTTGTATGGGATCCCGACGGCTTGCATGGCGCGGTCATCGATGAAATCAAAGTTGTAGCCGGCATTCAGAACGGCAGGAACCAGCATAGGTCCCAGAAGCGTGTCCACGGTTTCATCGAGCGCCACCTTGCCAGGTTTCAGCCGGGCCCAGGCATCGTCGGTCGGAACGTAAATGGCGATATCGTTCGCCGGCTGCCCTTGCCGCATCAGAAAGCTGACGCGCTGCAGGTACGATGCGAGATCCGGCATGACCTGGAACCATGGATTGTGATCGTTAAACGCGGCCGCGGCATAAAAGTGCCAACCTGGTTCACCCGCCGAGGGCGGTGAGTACGGCCAGCCATGGCCGATCAGCTGATTAACCCCTTCAACGAAATGCCGATCCGCTTCCGCTTTCATGTCGAGCGGCGTGGCGCGAAAGGCCGGTGAATGAAGCCAGGTCCACGTTTCAGTTGAAGTGATCTGCTTCCCATAGAGATGGCAGGCGGAAGATGCCCAGCGCGCTGCGCTGAAGCGCCGCCAGGATGGCCCGTGCTCGCCTTCGGGCAAATCCACGAGGGCGTTGCTGGAAAGAATGACGGGAGGCTCTCCGTAGGACTGTGACCGGAACCGGGTGTGATGAGCGCGGGCCCATTCATGAATCGGCTTCAAATAGTTGTCTTCCGCCAGTTCCGTCAGCGTCTCGCCCCAGTCGTGCCGCACGGCTTGCGTGCTGCGGCCCATGTCTGTCACAAGCGCCGGAAGATAGGGCGTCAGATCGTATCCGCGCCGTTTTCGAAACTCTTCCAAGAAATCGCTTGTCCAGTCGGAGCCAAAGACTTCCAGGCTGTCGCTGAAAACGGCGTAGGGCGGCGTATCGCCAAAGGCTTTCAGAAGAGGATTGCCAACCGAGAGGAGATGGTTCTCTATTGCGTCCTTGTCATAGTGATCCAGCACGAAGCCCTCTGCTCCAATCGCCGGCCGCTTCACCTGCTGGCCGGTGCGGCTGGATATGAAGACCGACAGGACGTCGTTCCCGCTCAGGCCTGGCGGAATATCAATGCGGCCGCTCTGCGGACTGCTAACCAGATGGCCGCCGATGTAGGCGCCAATCAGTTTCTCGCTGTTCGTAATAGCGGGTACTGCCACTGAGCGCGTACCTTCGGGAACATCGATGTGCTGGAATCGCAGGCTTCCGGCGGCTTGCGTTACCGGGGTATGCGGTCCTCCGAAAGGCCATCCGCTGCCGATCGTGATATCGACACGCATGCCCAGCTCTCGCGCGGTGGTTGCCGTGAAGTGAAGAGCGTCGAGAAAATCGGGCGATAAGTAGGGAAGATTTTTAATGCCGGTTTGCGGGTCGTCCAAAGCGAGCGGGTATACGGGCTGGATCTCGACACCGCCAATCCCGGCGGCGCGCATGGCGCGAAGCTCGCGCGCAAGCTCCGGCCTGCTGACGGCGGCCCCGAACCACCACCAGCGCATCATGATCTTCGCCTCATCGGGCGGGTTTATGAACCCTTGCCGCAGCGTTTTGATTCCGCCAGGCATTTGAAGTGCGCCGGCTGCCGCGGCCAGAATCAAAACCGGAACGCCGAAACGCGAGATCGTCACGTCAGTGCGCCGTGAACGCTCGCCGTACCCTCACTCTCGAGCCGATGAACGAAAAGTATGCGATGAAAGCATAAGAGACAAGCGGAATCAGCATCGCCTTGGCCATACTCAGTGTTTGAGAAAGCAGTCCCATCAACGGAGTAAAAATAGCTCCACCGATGATCGCCATTACGATCAGCGAGCCTCCCAGCTTTGTGTTCGGTCCCAGCTCTTTCAAGCCGAGGCCAAAGATGGTCGGGAACATGAGTGACATAAAGAAGCTTGTCAGAAAGATGGCCCACAAGCCCAGCCAGCCAGGGAACCAAACGCCAATAGCAACAAGCGCCACGTTAATGAGGCTGTAAATACCCATCAGGATGTTGGGCCGGACAAACTGCATCAGGTATGTCGCTGAGAACCTGCCTACCGTGAAAGCCACAAGGGTCCCCGTTAGAAAGTACCCGGCGGTCTTTTCCGGCTGGTGCGTATACTCTTGCACGTACTGAATAAAGTAGCTCCACGTTCCGACCTGCGCGCCAACGTAGAAGAATTGGGCCAGCACGGCTTCCAGAAAATGCGGGTATCGCAACAGGTCGGAGAGCCTCCCGTGATCTGCGGTTGACACCGGATCGCCCTCTCCGCCGACCTTCGGAAATTTCGTTCGTGCAATCAGCAACGCCCAAAGTAAGACAACACAACCCAGCACCAGGTAGGGCGTGATCACACGCATCGTCTCATGCCGTAAATACGGCGCGTACGTTCCCGCAGCTCGCATAGAATCAATTTGCGACGATGTCAGCTCGATTCCAGAGAAGATGAATGCCGTCCCGACGAGCACGCCGGTAATTGAACCGAGCGGGTTGAAAGCCTGGCAAAAATTCAAGCGTCGTTCTGAATCTGCCGGATCCCCGATTTGTGCGATGAACGGGCTCGCCCCAGTTTCGAGAAATGCCAGTCCGCTTGCGATGACGAAGAGCGCAATGAGAAAGAAGTTATAGCTTTGCGCAACCGCGGCGGGCCAGAACAGAAAGGTGCCGGCGCCGTAGAGCAGGAGGCCAAGTACCAGGCCCGCCTTATACCCGTATCTCCGCATCATGAATGCCGCAGGCATAGACAACACGAAGTAGCCGAAATAAAAGGCGGATTGCACCAGCCCGGCCTTGAAACGCGTGATGGCGAATGACTTCATGAATTGCCGGATCAGAACGTCGTTCAGGTTGTTCGGAATGCCCCAAAGGAAGAAGAGGGCGGTCACGAGAATGAAGGGGACGATTGCGCCTGCGGGGAACAATCGATGCTGTACGGGAGCGGATCCTTTAACGGCGGAATCGAGTCGGTTTGAAATCACAGAGGCACCTGATTCGTTTCGCGCTCGATGCGGTACCGCTCGCTCGCGCGCGTCGGAAACTCTATAGTATGCCCGGTCTTTGCCAGCGCGACTTCAACGGATTCCGCAGCCGTTCTGACCCGGACTTTGGCACTGCCCCAGGGATTCACTATCCGGGCAGTCGCTCCGCGTTCGCTCAGTATCTCCACGTGCGAGACTGTCTTGCCGTCCCACTCCGCGCTGACCAGAAACGCTCCGGCGGCGCGTAGATTCCGGAATCGGGCTGGCCCCAGATTTTGCGTATTGGGATATAACCGCAAAACACCTGAATAGCTTTGCAGCATGCACTCATTCAACACGGCGGGAAGCGAGAGATTTTCAGTCCACACACCCATGCGCATCATGAAATCGAAATCGGTCGAGTCTTTGTAGCGCCCGCCTGTTTGCCGGACACGGTCCTGAACGATCCCGTTCGGCATCAGGCAGTAACGGACCTCCTGTTTGAACCAGTCGAGGTCGAGCATACCAAGCCGCGCGCGAATCAGCGGCTGATAGACGATGTCATTTCCGCCTTCGAGCCGTATCGTGCGCGCGGTCCGGCGCGCCAGTTCCAATTCCTGCTCGCTCGAATGGAGCCCTACTCGCTCGCCAGGAAATACCGGAGCGAGCGTGACCGGAATGTTGTACATCCATCCGAGTGGAGCGTTCGGAACATCAAGCCAGACTTCGCCGTCCGGCCCCGCTGCCGAGGGATATGTGGCAAGATTAGACCTGATCTCGGACCAGTGCTTTCTTTCGACCGGATCTGTGTTTAGGACCTCTGAGGCGCGGACGCTTGCCTCTAACAAAAAATCGACCAGCGCGAGATCCATGATGCAATCCTGGTTCAGCCGGAAATCCACCGTGCAGCCCCAATTCTCGGGCGAGACGGTAGGTTTGACGTGATACTTGCCGTCGTCGCCCTTCTTCAGGTACGCCGCGATGAATTGAGCCGCCGCCTGAAGTAAAGGGAAAACACGCCGCAAGATACTTTCGTCGAGCGTGTACAGGTAGTGCCACCACAGGCTCTGCACCACCCAGGGCGTTTCGCAGATTTCGTAGCCCCAAGGCGGCGCCGGATACGGCACGACCTGGCTCGGTACCGGATAAGCCGAGTGCGGGAAGTACGCGCCCGGCAGGCCGAACTTGTCATGGGCATAGGCGCGCGACATAGGCAGCAAACTTTCGACCAGGTCGATATACGGAAGGTGCTGTTCCGCGTGATCGCTCGAAAATACGCCCCAGAACACCTGCTGCGTGTTGTAATTCATGTGGTAGTCACCGTGCCAGGCGGTACCGATCTTCCCGCTGCTCCAATTTCCAAACAGACCGGGCGCTACCTCACCCTCGCGCAGGCAGCACGCAAGCCAGTACTGGTTGTGATACCACCAGCGTTCGAGTTCCTTGTCCTGCAGTTCGATTGCTGACCGCGACCAGTAGTCAGCCCAATAGTGGTCTGATTCACGGCGGACCGTCTCGGGCACGATACGCGAATAGTGTCTCGCGGTGTTCGCGGCCTGTGCCGCATTATCCGCGTCGTCGCGCGGAGTAAACAACGCAATATCCAATCGCAAGCGTTGCGGCTCTCCACACTTGAGAAAAACTTGGGCAGCATCGCTGGCCATCGTCCACTTGCCACCAGCCACGGCATGTAGCGCAAAGCTCGTGTCTTTGCTCGACGGTGGAGGATTCGGATTTTCGGCCGTCGGCGCCGTAGCGGGAAAAAGCTGAAAGCATGAAAACTCGGCGGGGCCGTTCAGAGACTTGGCGTCAACGCGCGGCGCTGGCATCTGCGCTTCGCTGTCCAGATTCGGATAGTAAGCGAGAGAAGAGAATTGCCCCGGAGAATCGCTCCAGACGCAGACATGCCCGGTCGCAGTATTGACGAGCGCATGGAGACGAACCGACTGGCTGTCCTGCTCAAGCTCCAGACTGAATTGTCCGCACGAGATATCGAGCGTTTGGCGGCCCACATGCGTGCGCGACGCATCCCAGTGAAGCCAAATCGTGCCGCAGGGCCAGGGCCGCGGCCAGCTCTTCTCGTAAGACGACGTGACCTTCTTTGTGTATTCCCGGAGAGACGGAATCTCTTCCTCCAGGTAAAGCATGTCCGGCTTGCCCTCGGTCTTCGCCTGATCGCTGGCAGATTGCCATAGCTTTAACAATTCCGCGAAGGAAAGCACATGCTTGTAATGATCTTCGCTGACCCGTATGTCCCACGCATCCGACTTGCCGATGTGTAATCCCAACGCATCTGGACGGACCGTGACACAAACACCGATGTCTCCATTGCCGAGGAGCATGCCTTCGAAGAAATTCGGCGTGGGCCCGTCGCGGACGATATCATGATGCCGTGCGATTTCGAGCGCGTTCAGCTCCGACGGAGTCCCGTGCGGTCGCGCTGACGCAACCAGCGGCACTGCGCTCGTACTATAAAAGAGGAATTCGCGGCGTGTGGATGACATCTGTGCTCACATTTCCGGATGCAGTTACAGTTTCCTAATTAAGATATGCCCGTCCGGATGAAAGACATCGCGGATGATCTTGGTGTTTCGGTGGTTACCGTATCGAAAGTTCTGCGTAACCATAGCGACATCAGCCCTGAGACCCGCCAGCGAGTTCTGACACGGATCAAAGAGCTGAATTATCAGCCCAACCTTGCAGCCCGCGCTCTTGTCACCGGAAGAAGTCATCTCATTGGCCTGGTTGTTCCCGACCTGGTTCACCAGTTCTTCGCGCAGGTAGCCAAGGGGATCTCGCGCGTGCTCCGCAAGCACGGCTACAGCTTGATCATCTCCTCCTCCGAGGAGAAGGCCGAACTGGAAAGAGAAGAGATTGGACAGTTGCTGGCCCGCCGTATCGACGCCCTAATCATTGCGTCTACCCAGTCCACTCCGGATAGCCTTCGTCAAATCGATGACCAGAAAATACCGTATTTATTGCTTGATCGCAGGTTTTCTGGTGTGTCTGCCAGCTTCGTCGGAATTGACGACAAGAGGGCCGGTGTTCTGGCAACGAATCACCTCATCGAGAGCGGCTGCCGCCGTATTGCTTATATCGGGGGCAAGCATGTGAGCACAGCCGTCGATCGTCTGGAGGGATTTAGAATCGCGATGGCGGCTCACAAGCTTCCGATTCATGCAGGATATGTCGTGTGCCGGTCTCACTCCGATGACGCGGCGGATATTACAGGTTACAAAGCGATGCAAACTCTTCTGCGTCTCAGTCCTCGTCCTGACGCAGTGTTCTGTTACAACGATCCGGTAGCTACTGGTGTCATGCAAGCGATCATCGAAGCCGGTCTGCGTATCCCCGGTGAGATAGCTCTTATTGGTTGCGGGAACGTGCGCTACGCGTCGGCGCTGCGCGTTCCGCTGAGCAGCATTGATCAGGACTGTGAGCTCCTCGGCGAGCGCGCGGCGAAAATCGCGCTAGGTCTGATCGCGGGGAACAATGGCGAACCGCAGGCAATTCTGTTGGCGCCCCGCCTGATTGTCAGGGAATCGAGCAAGCGTCACGAAACGCGCCGGTCAAGATGAAACCTCCTCGATTGTTTCCGCTTGGGATGTGCTGTTTGGCGCTCCGTCTTACTTTGATCGCGCAAGTTCAAGTGCCTTCGTCGGAGATCAACGAAGAGCAGCGTACCGCCTGGTACCGGGACGCAAAATTCGGCATGTTCATTCATTGGGGCCCTTACTCTCTCGCGAGCGTGGAAGCCTCTTGGCCTATCATGCGCCCATCGCAGGAATTTCCGATTACTGAACTGCAATACCGTGCACTGCCGGCGCGGTTCAATCCGGCCCACTTCAATCCGCCTGCCTGGATCGCGCTGGCGAAAGCCGCCGGGCAGCGCTATATGGTTTTCACCACAAAGCACCACGATGGCTTCTGCATGTTCGATTCCGCGTATACGGATTACAAAATCACAAAGACTCCGTATGGGAAGGATATCGTGGCACAGTTAGCGGAAGCCTGCCGCCGCGAGCACATGCCCCTCGGGTTCTACTATTCGCCCCCGGACATGAATCACCCCGCCTTCCGCGACACCTCTCAGCCCGCTAGCAAGAACTGGAACGGCGAGCCCACGCGCGAGCAGTGGCCGCTTTATCTGCAATATATGGAGCTCCAGCTTCGCGAACTGCTCACTCGCTATGGCAGCGTTGCGCTGATCTGGTTTGACGGCCTCTACAATCAGCGCAAATACGACGGCTATCGCATGCAGCGGATCATTCACAACTTGCAGCCCCAGACACTGATAAATAACCGCATTGGCATCGCTGGCGATTTCGAAACGCCGGAACAGTTTCTTCCAGCCACCATCCCCGTAAAAGGTGAAACCCTGGATTTCGATCACCGCAATACAGCCGCGAAGCCTGGCTACGTGCCACCTCCTCAGGACTTCCGCCTGTGGGAAACCTGCATGACGATTAACAATACCTGGGCCTATAACAAGAACGACCGGGATTTCAAGTCCGCTAAAGATCTGATCCGCACGCTTGTCGAGGTTGCCAGCAAAGGCGGCAACTTTCTGCTGAATGTCGGCCCGGAGCCGGACGGCACGATTCAGCCTGAGTTTCAGGAACGTTTGCGGACGATCGGCCAATGGCTTCAGGTAAATGGGGAAGCGATCTACGGAACCACCTATGGTCCTCTCCAGAGATTGTCTTTCGGAAAGACTACGGCGAAAGGTAAGAATATTTATCTGCATGTTTTCGACTGGCCGGCATCAGGTGACCTGAGCCTCCCGGGCCTTCACGGTAAAGTACAATCCGTGACCGCTTTATCCGGGAATCGAAAGGTAGAGTTTCACCAGAACGGAGGTAATCTCGCCCTGACCACAACGGGCTTGCAACCGGATCCGTATGTCACTGTGTTCAAGCTCTCGATGGAGTAGAGGAAACGAATAGATGAATCGCAGACAATTTCACTCGATCATGCTTGGTGCGATAGGAAGCTCAGCAATCGGCGGTCAAGCCGTGAAGTATGACGCGACTTGGGATTCGATCGACAAACACACGACACCCGAGTGGTTTCAGGATGCGAAGTTCGGCATCTTCATTCACTGGGGACTCTACTCGGTTCCGGCCTGGGCGCCGCCCACAGGAGAACTCGGAAAGATCGAGTGGACAAAGTGGTTTACCAATAATCCTTACGCCGAGTGGTATCTCAACTCGTTGAGGATCACAGGCTCGCCGACTTACAAGCACCACATCGCCACTTATGGGAAGGATTTTGATTATTACCAGTTCGCGGATGCGTTTAACCAAGGCACGGCAGGATGGCATCCGGAAGACTGGGCCACTCTATTTCAAAAGACGGGCGCGCGATACGTCGTGCTGACCACCAAGCATCACGACGGCTTCCGGTTATGGTCATCAAACGTCGAGAACCCTCGCGCAGCTCGCGAAAAGATCACTGCGAAACGCGACCTTGTCGGTGATCTGACGTCCGCAGTCCGGGCTTCAGGTATGAAGATGGGTCTATATTATTCCGGCGGGCTCGATTGGACATTTACGAGCGAGCCGATTCGCACTCAAAAAGACCTGGACGCCCGCGTTCCGCAATCGGCGGAATACGCGAAGTATGCCGACGCGCACTGGCGTGAACTCATAGACCGCTATCAGCCTTCCGTTATGTGGAACGACATCAGCTATCCCAAGCTGGGACAAATTCCGCAGCTCTTCGCTCATTACTACAACACCGTTCCTGAGGGAGTGATTAACAACCGCTTCGGAGTCAAGTTCGCGGACTATACGACGCCTGAGTACGCAAAATTCGACAAGATCGTTAAGAAAAAATGGGAAGAATGCCGCGGCCTGGGTTTCAGCTTCGGCTACAACCAGGTAGAAGGGCCGGAACAGGTCATTGCTCCGGATAAACTCGTGGCTCTCCTGATCGATATCGTCAGCAACAACGGCAATCTTTTGCTGAATGTCGGCCCTCGTTCAAACGGCACAATCTCTGAGATTCAATTGGATCGCCTGCACAAGCTGGGCGCATGGCTGGCTGTGAATGGGGAGGGCATTTTCGAATCCCGTCCCTGGGTCCGCGCCTCTGCCAAGGCCAACGGCACTGACGTTCGCTTCACCACGAAGGGAGATAGCCTGTACGTCTTTTTCCTGCAGCATCCCGCCGGCGCTTTCACGATTCCTTCGATACGCGCCAGGGAAGGATCCAAGGTGGAGGTTCTAGGCGCTGAAGGTACGCATTCGCTGGCCCAGCAAGGCAGCAATCTCACTATTCAGACGGGTGGCGCGCTGCCCGAAAGTCTTGCGATTACAGCTAAGATTACGCCCGTTCCCGAGCTCGTATCGTGAAGCCACAACCGAAGCTGACACGGCGCAGGATGTTGACAGCGCTCGGCGCCACTGCAGGAACTTCGCTCATCTCAGCAAAAAAAGCTACCCGGGCGCGAAAAGTGTACATCGTTCCAAATTTCCACCCGGCGAGTTGCGGCTGGCTCACGACGTTCTCAAAGGAGCGCGTTTACTGCGCCAACAGCTACTTGAATCACCTGGATCGCGTTCGCGACGATCCGCATTACGCCTTCGTGATGTCGGAGGTCAACAACGTAATCGCCATTATGAATTTCCAGCCGCAGCGTGTCATGGAGTTGCGGCGGTATCTGGAAGAGAAGCGCGTTGAGTTCGTCAATGCATACTTTCTCGAATCGACCATCAACCTGTCCGGCGGTGAGGCACTCGTCAGGTTAGGAGTCGAAGGGCTCCGCTGGTATGAGCATGTATTCGGAATCAGGCCTCGTTATTCCTGGAACATCGATGTGTGCGGCACGCACGACCAGATGCCGCAGATCGCCTCCCAATTAGGTCTGGAAGCTTTGATCTACACGCGGCGGAATCCGACCGGCAAAACGATCTACTGGTCCGAGTCTCCGGACGGCTCGCGCATTCTCACGTTGTGTCCCGGCCACTACAGCGAGGCGCACGTCCTCTTCAATGCAAAACAGGCGCTTACCCGCGACCAGCTTGCGGCGGTTAACAAATTCTTCGAAAGCAAGGAACCGATTACCCCGGCGGACGCCCCGATTCTCGTCTTAGCCGGAGCGGACGATTACGCCCTCGCGCCGGCTTTCAAACAGTACCCGAGCGAGTTCCTCGAACAATGGAAACAAGTCAAGCCGGCACGCCCGGTCGAATTCGCCACGCTCAGCGAGTACGTAGACGCTGTTCTGCCCGGTATTCGTTCGGGCGCGATTGAAATCCCGACGGCTCGCGGCGGAACGGCATATGATTTCGACGCATTCTGGATTGAGAACCCGAAAGTGAAGACGTCGTACCGCCGCAACGAGCACGCTCTGCAGGCGGCTGAGATGCTTGCCACGGCGGCCAGTCTTCAGAGCCAATATGAATATCCGGTAGAGCCGTTCTACAATGCCTGGATCCTGATGTGCCTCAATATGGACCGCAACACGCTCTGGGGCTCGGCCGGAGGAATGGTGTTTGTTGACAGCGGCTCCTGGGATGTGCAGGACCGCTTTGAATGGGTCGAGCGCACAGTCAATGAGGCGTCTGTTGCGGCCGGTTCCGCGCTTCTTTCCGGCGGTAATGGAATCGGGCTCTTCAATCCGTTGAACTGGAATCGCGACGACCCTCAGCTGCTCTTGCTGCCGCCCGGCAAGACACTGGCGGGCATTCCGAGCGAGGCTTTTCCCGACGGCTCCGTTCTCTGCCAGCCGCGTTTGCCCTCGAGTGGCCTTGCCGGTCTTGCTTTGTCTGATACCCCGCCGGCGGCGCCCGCCGTTATTACTCTTCCGGAAATAATCGAAACAAAATTCTATTCTGCTCGTATCGACAGCAAAACAGGTGCGCTGCTGAGTCTCAAATTCAAGGCCACGGGACGCGAAGTTCTAGGCGGTCCCGCGAACGTGATCGTGGCCGAGCGGCCGGCCGTCGAACTGAAAGATCCGGGCGACCATATGTCGATCCGTTCGCAACGCACACGTCTCGGCTCATCGAGCGACCAGCCGGCCGTCATCGAAGTAAAGAAAGGCCCGGTTGCGGTCACCGTTGAAGTAAAAGGAACTTTCTTCGGTGGCGGCGCGATCCGCCGCGTTATGCGGTTTTACGAAGATCATCCGCGTATTGATTTCGAAACCGAGTTGAACGACGTTCCGGACCGGACTGTCGTCGTCTCCGAATTTCCGCTAGCCGAAGATGTCATCGAGATCCGCCGCGGCATTCCGTACGGCTTCTCGCACGGCGCGTGGTCACGGCCGAATCCGGAGCTTCACGGGTGGACGAAGGGAATTGTGCCGGCGGTTCGCTGGATCGACTATGCGCTTGCGAACGGCGGCGGAGTAGCGATCCTTGATCGGGGTCTGAGCGGGCGCGAGATCGAAAACCGTACGCCGATTATTTACTTGTTGAATGCAGAGGACAAGTATCAGGGCTACCCGAATCCGTGGTTGAGCGGTAAGGGCCGGCACGTGCTCACCTATGCCCTGGCGGCACATGAGACCCCCTGGCCAGGCGCGCGCGTGCCGCAATTGGCTTGGGAGTACAACAGCCTGCCTGTTATCGTCGCGAACAGAGCGCCAGCTCCGGTGCAATCTTTTCTCGAGACATCAGGCAACGTGATCGTCGAGGCTATGCGGCGCGAACGCAACTACATCGAACTGCGTATGGTGGAATGCGTCGGTGTGGCGGGAACCGCCACAGTGAAGCTTCATTTGCCACACGATACAGCGACGCTGACCGATTTCGTTGGCCGGATGCAATCGGCTTTGAGCAAAGCCACTGAATACCGGATTCCAGTCCGACCACAGCAAATCGTCACGATGCGGTTCGAGACCGCATCCAGGCTGCCGGATGCTGAGCCGGTCAAAGAATGGGGTCCCTTCGTGCCAAAGGAAAAACTCGCCGCGCTGCACGCTTACGATCCGAACCTGATTGGCCATCCGCCATTCGGCAGTTAAACGACTCCCGATAGAATCAGGAGCATTGCAGCAACGCAGTCTCGCATTTCTATCGCTGGCTCTCTTTTTCGGCGCCGGCTCGCCTGTTCCTCCTAACCTTCCCCATTTCGAAGATGTAACCGCTCAATCCAGGCTGACTTTCATCAACCAGCCCAGTCACACCTCCCGCAAATACCTTCCCGAAACGATGGGCGGCGGCGTAGCGATGTTCGATTACAACAACGACGGTCTTCTCGATCTCTTTTTCGTAAACGGTGCCGCTCTGGACGATCCGATGCCAACCGGAAAACTGCCGGACAAGTCAGACCCCAAGTACTGGAACCGGCTCTATCGCAACAACGGCGACGGGACGTTTACGGACGTCACTGTGCATGCGGGACTTCAGGGAAGCGGCTACGGGATGGGCGTCGCCGTGGCCGACTATGATAACGACGGCTTCCCGGATCTGTACGTCACAAATGTCGGCCGCAACATTCTTTACCACAACAATGGAGATGGAACATTCTCCGACGTAAGCGGGAAGGCTGGAATTGCAGCAAGAGGCTGGTCCACCGGGGCCATGTTCGTGGATTACGATCGCGACGGTCTCCTTGATCTGTTTGTCTCGCGTTATCTCACCTGGGACTTCTCGAAAGACGTCTATTGCGGGCAAATCAAACCCGGATACCGCTCCTACTGCCATCCCGACCAGTTCCCGCCCATAACTCATCTGCTTTTCCACAATGAAGGGCACGGGCATTTCCGCGATGTTTCGGAAGAAAGCGGCATCGCTCGCTTTCCGGGCAAGGGCCTCGGCGTGGCGATGAACGATTACGACCACGATCACTGGCCGGATATCCTCGTCGCCAACGACTCCTATCCGGAGCAACTCTTCCACAATCTCAAAAACGGCAAGTTCGAGGATGTGGCCGTAGCAGCCGGCCTCGGCTACGACGAAGACGGAAATACGTTTGCAGGTATGGGAGCCGACTTTGCGGATTACGACAACGATGGCTGGCCGGACGTCTTCATCAACTCTCTGGCGAAACAGAGATATGCGATCTTTCACAACCGTAGGGGCACATTCGACTACGTCTCCGGTCCGCTCGGCATGAGCGCTGCAACGATGAATCACTCGGGTTGGGGCGCGAAATTTATCGATTACGATAACGACGAATTCAAAGACCTGTTCGTGGGTCAGGGACACGTCATGGACAACATTCAGCTTACTCAGCCGGATGTGCGTTACCTGGAGACTCCGCTTTTGCTCCGGAATGTGGAGAACAGGTTCGTTGATGTCTCTGAACAGAGTGGCGCAATATTTCAGCGTCGCCTGGCCGCGCGCGGAGTCGCTTTCGGCGATTTCAATAACGACGGCTTTGTCGATATCGCGATCAACTCAAACGCCGGGCCCGCGGTTCTACTGAAAAACAATGGCAACACGAATCACTGGCTTCTCGTGAACACGCTGGGCACACGAAGTAATCGCGACGGCATCGGCGCGGAACTTCTCCTGATCGCGAGCGACGGGAGTTCGCAGTACGGATTCGTCAGCACTGCCTCCAGTTATCTGTCGGCGAACGACAAGCGAGTTTTCTTCGGCCTCGGCAGCACGAAATCCGTCAAGACTCTCGAAATCAGGTGGCCCAGCGGAACCGTTCAAAGAATGAGCAATATCAAAGTGAATCAAATTATCAACGTGCGTGAGCCGTAGCTGAATCCAATGAGACAGTGTTTTGTTCTCACCTTCGTGGCGGCTTTGCCGGCCATCGCCTGCGCACAGGACAGCGATACGGCTATTTTTGAAACCCATGCGAAATTCACGCTTCTCTCTCAGATTCAAAACCCTGACGAACGGCGCGATTTCAAGGCCGCATTCAACGCTAAGGACCCTGGCGCGCGCCACGGGCTGGCCGAACGCTTTATTCAAAGCTATCCGCAATCCTGGCTGTTATCGCAAGCCTATGACATAGCCGCGCGTTCGTCCGTGGATCTCGGAGAATATGATCGCGCCCTGCGGGAGGGCCGGTTCTCGCTGCGGCTTCTACCCGAGAACGAAACACTGCTCGTTCTTATGGCCAATCTCGAAGCGCGTAAGCAACACTTTGCAAACGCCAAAACCGACGCGGAGGATGCGCTGGAGTATCTGGACGAGTTTGCACGTCCCGGTAACATGAGCGAGACGGAATGGTCCGGCAAGCAGGTACAGCTCAAGGCTTCAGCGTACTTTGCTTTGGGGCGTGCGTACGCCGCTGAAGGCCTCGCCCAAAATACGGCATCTGACTCTCTCGCACGAGCCATGCAGGCTCTGGATCGGGGCGCAGCCTGGAATCCAAACGATCCCGAAATCGCTTACCTGCGCGGCATTGTCGGTGTGCGTCTTGGGCATTCGGCGAAGGCCGGCGGCGACCTCGCGTTTGCCGCGAAACACTCGGACCAGCTCCGCGCAAAAGCGCTGGACGCCCTTCGCCTGATCTATCGAGGCGCTCATCCGGAAAACGTCTCTTTCGATCGTTTACTTGCTTCTCAGAAGCGGCGCGAAATCGATAAGTCTCTTCGCGAAGAGAATGCGGATTGGGAAACGTCAGAAGCCATTCGCGGCGGTTATGCGGGCCCGGAGCCCTGCAAACCGTGTCATCCCTCCGAATACGCCAACTGGCACAAAACGGGCATGGCAAAGATGTTTCGCGCCTATGACGCGGAAAACGTGATCGGCGACTTCTCGTCTCGATCCGAGTTCAAGGACGGTTCGGGTGAACCTGTTGTTCGCATGGGAATCGACTCGCGGCCGTACTTCGAGATCCGGGACGCCTCCGGCGGATGGCGCAAGTTTCATGTCGATTACACAATCGGATCGAAGTGGCAGCAGGCATACGCCACGAAAGCCGCCGACGGCAGATGGCACGTCATCCCGATCCAGTACAACCTCCTGAAGAGATCCTGGGTGAACTATTGGGAGATCATTGACTCGCCCGGCAGCAAGCGGGCGAGAATTCCCGAGTTCCCGAAGCTGCTAGCGATTACGAACTATCAGGAAAACTGCGCGATCTGCCATACGAGCCAGCTCACCGCAGAAATCGGGAGTGACGCTCCCACCCAGCATGCCGTCTTCAAACAGCCGGGTGTTGATTGCGAGATGTGCCACGGCCCATCGGCCTGGCACGTGAAAGAAAGGCTTTCCGGGCGGCCTTCTGATACCCGGGCAACCGAGCCGCCCGTCGATTTCCGGCGCTTGAACAACCGCGACGGGGTGCGGGTGTGCGCGCAATGTCACCGCCAGAGCGCTGTCCGCCAATTCGGCGTGAACAACGAGATGAATTACTCAACAAAGGCTGGCAGCTTCCTCCTGAAAACCTTGAACCGGCCCTATGATGCGTTCTCCCGCCGCGCCTTTTACAAAGACGGACGGTTCCGTGAGACCACTTTCATCGTCGAGGCCTTCACAAGGTCCGCGTGTTATCGCAGAGGAACAGCGCAGTGCGCGACCTGCCACTCGCCTCACCTGCCGGATTTCAGCCATAACCTCACTTCCCTGAAATTTCGCGACAATCCTGACCAGATGTGCCTGCAGTGTCACAACGAGTATCGCGACCGAATCGTTAAGCATACGCACCACGCTGCCGGTTCCGAAGCGAGCCGGTGTGTCGTTTGTCATATGCCGCAGATCGTGAATGCCCTCTTGTTTCAGGCGCGCTCGCATCAGATCGAGATACCGCGGGCTGATTTGACAGCGCGCTTCGGCCAGGCCGAAAGCCCGAATGCCTGCTTGCTCTGCCACAAGGGCAAGGACGCGCCATGGGCTGAGCAACAATTACAGAAATGGTAAGGTGCAGCCGGCTTCTGGTGGCATTGGCTGGTGTGAATGCACTGCCAATCTCGGTGGGGCAGACGGTCTTGCCGTCCGCCGCGGGACTTCATCAGTCCCGCCCTGCCGGTTATGTTGGCTCGAAGGCGTGTTTCGCCTGCCATGAGGGAATTTATCGATCATTTCTGAAAACCGATATGGGCCGGTCCATGCGCGCAGCTTCAGATTTCGACCCGGCGTCACTCCCTGCCAGTGCCTCTGTTCCCATCGGTTCTTCGAATCGGATGTTGCGCGTGTTTCATGACCAGAAGGGCTGGCATCAAAGCGAAACAGAAGCAGGTGTTTTCAGCGAGGAGCACACTTTGGAGTACGTGGTGGGCTCCGGCGCGAATGGTCTGACATTTCTTATCCGCCGCGGCAATTGCCTCTTCCAGGCGCCGCTCTCTTTCTATTCGCGCATTGGTAAGTGGGACGTTTCTCCCGGATATGAAACGATCGATATCGGTTTTACCCGCGCCGTCCCCGAAGCATGCCTCGCGTGCCATAGCGGGCGCACGCAACCGGTTGCGAACCGAAAGGGCGCATATCAAGATCCGCCATTTTCGGAGCTCGCCATCGGCTGTGAAAATTGCCATGGACCCGGCGAACAACACGTGCGCACAGCGGGCAAACGCAGCGGTTCAATCGTGAATCCGGCGAAGCTCTCGCCCCGGCTGGCCGAAGAGATCTGCATGAACTGCCATCAGCGCGGCGATACGCGCATCCTGCAGCCCGGCAAGACCTTCGCCGATTTTCGTCCTGGGCAGTGGCTTATCGATACTCTGGCGATTTTCAAGGCTCCTGCAAGACCCGGCGAGCATCCCGAATCCGATCTCCTGGAACACGACGCGGCCATGAGGGCCAGCCGCTGTTTCCGCGAGAGCGCGGGAAAGCTGAGCTGCCTCACCTGCCACGATCCTCATGTTCAGCCGAGGGGATCCGAAACGGTCTCTTACTTCCGCGAAAAATGCTTCACGTGCCATACCGATTCGAGCTGCCGGCTTGCGAAAGACATCAGGCTGAAGCACAATCCTCCTGATGACTGCGCAGGCTGCCATATGCCAAAAAGAAACGTTGCGCTCATTTCGCATTCGGCCCTGACGAATCATCGCATCCCGGCAACCGCAAATACACCGGGGCCTCCGCAGGAACAACGCGATTCGAAAACCGGTCTGATTCTTGTGAATCGTACCCCCGGGCAGAACGAGCCAATTCCGGACTTAACGCTGCTCCGCGCATATGGTGAACTGGCGGGGCGCGATGCTGATTATCAACGGCGCTACCTGGAGCTACTCGAGCGACTAGGCAGTACGGATACGAAGGAACCGTTTGTCCAAGCCGCCGCAGGACACAAGGCGCTGGCCGAAGGCAAGAATGAAGCGGCTCTGGCGCATCTCACCGCGGCCGCGCCTCTGGACGATTCCGCCGTTTATAGCGACGCCGCACAGGCACTGATAAACCTGGGGAGAGCGCCGGAAGCCGTGGACTATCTCAAGCGTGCTGAAGCCGTCGACCCGTTCAACCCGGTTGTGCAGAAAACGCTCATCCTGCAGTACATCAACTTAAAACGCTATCCAGATGCGCGTCGCGCGATGGAAGACTACGTTAAAACGTTTCCCGCCGACACGTTCATGCGCAATCTGCTGGCACGCGTGAGTAACTGATGCTGATCCGGATCATTTTTGCGGTTCTAATTTCGGCCCCCATAAATCTCGCACAGGCGGCCCAGTGCTCCGGCCCCACGGAGCTTCAGCGCGCCATCGATAACGCGCCTTCCGCCGGCGCTTACGGCGCTCTCGGCGCATGGTTCGCGCAGCATCAGCAGACCGTCTGTGCGGTGGATGCATTCGAGAAAGCGCTTCAGCTCGATCCCAATTCCTGGCAGGCCCACTTCAACCTGGGACTAGCGTTACTGGAAAACAGGAATCAAAGCCGGGCTGTGAGCGAGCTTCGCGCCGCAGTGAAGGCAAATCCGGGTTCGGTCCCCGCACGAAATGCGCTAGGCGCGGCCCTGCAGGCCTCCGGTGAAATCGCGGAAGCGGAGGCAGATTTCAAGGCCGTCTTGCAGCTTGATCCGCATTCCGTATTTGCGCTCGACCATCTCGCCCAGATCTACTCGGCTGAGCGCCGCTATTCGCTTGCGATCAAACGATGGCAGGATGCGATTCGCCTTTCGCCCGCAGATCCGGATCTTCAGATCGAACTCGGCATAGCCTATGCGAGCAACGGCGATCCCAAACGCGCGATCGACACGCTGAGCGCTCTGGTCAAGTCCACTCCGAAGTCTGCGGCCGCACACTTCAACCTCGCCACCGTATACGCGGACAACAAGCGATTTCGAGAAGCCGCCGGCGAGTACGCCGCGGCTCTCGAACTCGATCCGGGGAATGACCTCGCTCGCCTGTCACTCGCTAAGGCATACGTGACAATTGCCAATTATCAAGACGCTCTACCTGTAATCGAGCCCTATGTCAAACACAGGCCGGACGACTTTGAAGGGCACTATGTGCTCGGCAGCACGTATCGCGGACTGGGGCGCTATGCCGACGCGGAAAAGGAGCTTCAGACCGCCGTTCGAATGAACGAGTCCGACTACGGTGCACAATACGGCCTCGGCTTTGTCCTGAACCGGCAGAACAAGCCGGATCAGGCCGTTCCTCATTTAAAGAAAGCTCTGGAGCTGAAGCCGGACTATCAGGAGGCGATGTTTCAGCTGGCGAACGCCCTGAAGGCTCTGCATCGGACCGACGAAGCCAACACTCTCCTCGCTCAGTTCCGCGGTGCTAAACAACAGGGCGTCGATCAAAACATTGCTGCGGCTGCGGGGAACGCTGCTAACACGGCGCTAGCGCACGGTGACCCGAAAGCCGCTGCAGCTCAATATCGGGAAGCACTCAAAACCGATCCGAAAGATGCGAAGACCTGGTTTAATTTATCCCTCGCACTCAATGAATTGGGAAATCGGCCAGCCGAGCGCGAGGCTCTCGAAAAGGCGCTCAGTCTCGATGATTCGCTCAGTCTCGCGCATAACCAGCTTGGGCTTTTGGACGCATCGGAAGGAAAAACCACCGAGGCTGAGGTCCAGTTTCAAAAGGCGATCTCACTCGACCCGCAGTTCGCCGACGCGCAAAGCAACCTGGGCGCTCTGTACGGCCGCACCGGACATGCGCAGGAAGCGGAAAGTCTCTTGCGCAAAGCCACCGAGAATAATCCGCACCTCACGGAGGCGTTCCTGAATTTGGGTCTCATCCTCGCAAGCGAAGGGCGTCTGTCCGATGCGAGTGTGCAACTCGAAAGAGCCGTCGAGCTTTCGCCTCGCGAGGCGAAGCCGCTGACGGCTCTCGCAATGGTTCAGCAAAAGCTCGGAAAACGCGACCAGGCGATCGCAAACTTCCGTTCCGTGGTGGATCTTCAGCCCAAGTCTGCCGAAAGCCATCTCAATCTCGGCATTGCTCTGGCCGATTCTTACCATTTCGACGAAGCGCTCGCGGAGTTTTCGACGGCCGCTACGCTCGAGCCCGCTACGGCAGCTCCGCATTACAACCGCGGTCGCGTGTTAGTCGATCTTCAGCGCTATGACGAAGCCAGGCCCGAACTCGAGGTGGCGTCCCAGCTTGCGCCGAAGTACCCGGCTCCTCTCTATCTCCTCGCGCTCGCCGACACGAAAGCCGGCAAATACGATGATGCGGTTCTGGCTCTCATGAAGCTGACACAACTCGAACCCCGGAACGCTGACGCTTATTTCCTGTTGGGCCAGAGTTTGCAAAAGCTCGGAAAGATGAGGGAGGCGATGACGGCATGGAAACATGCTGCGGATGTCGATCCGAACCAGACCGAAGCCATGTATAACCTCTGGCGTGCGTCGCTGAAGAGCGATCCCGAACTGGCAAAGGTTTATCGTGAACGCTTCGCCGCGATGCAGCACCAGAAGCAACTGACGACGCAGGCAGAAACATTGGCCAACTTCGGTTTGGCCTCCGCGAACCGCGGCGATTATACGCAGGCGATCTCCCAACTTCGCGAAGCCATCGAACAATGCGGCGCCTGCGCTTCGCGGCCGGTCATGTACAAGGATCTAGGGCTGATCGAATGCAAATCGGGAGATCTGCGGGCCTGCGAAAGCAGCCTGTTGACCGCGCAAGCTCTGAAGCCCGGAGACGCGGATATCAGGCAGGCGCTCGATATCGTCAGGCGCAGCCGCACGCATTGATAAGCCACAAATGAACACGAATGCCCACAAATGTTCGTTGTTTATTTGTGTTCATTCGTGGCTACACGAGTTACGATCGTTTCGAGATGCAACGATTCGGAATGGTATTACGCCTCAAGCCTGAGGCTGTGGAAAAGTACCGCGAGTATCACAAGGCGGTCTGGCCGGAAGTTCTCGAAACCATCCGCCAATGTAATATTCGAAACTACTCCATCTACTTCAAAGACAACTATCTCTTCGGGTACTTTGAATACCACGGAAAGGACATCAAGGCCGATCGCGCCAAAATGGCCGCAGACAAGAAGACCCAGGAGTGGTGGACCATCATGGAACCGATGCAGGACCCTCTGCCCACACGCAAGCCAGGCGAATGGTGGGCAGACATGGAAGAAGTCTTCCATGCCGACTGAACGTAACCTCGCGTTATAAAAAATGTACTTGCAACCCGTTCAGGCTTATGGTATTTTGACCTTACTTTAGCGTTTAAGTAGAGGTTTTTTTCGTCTACAATCTGAATCATCCAGGCGCTTGACGGAAACGCTCGCGGCTTTCCGGCAGAGAGGATAAGCCCGTCTATGAGATGCGGACTTCGATCTCTTTTGAGATCTACGCGTTTCGTCCTTTTCTTCGGCAGCGCGGTTGCTCTTCTTATGCCGCGGCTTGCTTTCACCCAACAGGCCGCCGCCCATATCAATGGCACCGTCACAGATTCCACCGGCGCTGTCATGCAAGACGCGACGGTTACTCTTACGAACGTCGGTACGAACATCTCACGCGACACGGTCACAAATACAGCCGGCAATTACGGTTTCGTTGACGTCTTGCCCGGCTCTTACACGCTGAAGATCTCAAAGACCGGATTCACTACCGTCTCACAGCCCGAGTTCACGATGTACGTGAACCAGACAGCGACGTATAACTTCACGATGGCGGTAGGGTCCACCCAGCAGACCGTAACGGTCGAGGCAACTGCCATTCAGATTCAATCCTCCACCGCCGAACTGGGTACTGTGATTAATACGCAGGCCGTTAACGATCTCCCGCTCAACGGAAGAAACTTCACACAGCTTCTCACCTTAACGCCGGGCGCAAGCCCGGTCAGCGTTGCCCAGAATTCCGGCGGGGGTGGTGGCTTCGCGGGAAATGCGATTGGTTCGTTCTCTTTCCCGGCCCTGAACGGCCAGCGCAACCGCAGCAATATGTTCCTTCTGGATGGCATCAATGACCTTGGTTCGTTCATTGGCAACTACAACTTCGAGCCGATTGTCGATACGGTTCAGGAGTTCAAGGTCCAGTCACACAACGACGAAGCCGAGTTCGGCCAGGCGATCGGCGGCATTGTGAACGTGGTTACCAAGTCGGGCACTAACGAATTCCACGGCAGCTTGTGGGAGTTCGTCCGCAATTCCGCATTTGATGCCCGGAACACTTTTCTTGCGGAGGTCAACCCATTGCGCCAGAACCAGTTTGGTATCGCCGGCGGCGGTCCCCTCTGGATCCCCAAAGTCTACAACGGCAAGAACCGCACGTTCTTCTACGGGGGCTATGAGGGGTTTCGTGAAAGCAAGGCGACGCAGAGCTTGGGTTTAACTCCGACAGCCGCTCAACTGGACGGAGACTTCAGCGGCATCAGCAGCCAGCTTTACAACCCGTTCTCTACGCGGCCCGACCCTGCC
The DNA here is from genome assembly GCA_036557345.1 of Bryobacteraceae bacterium. GTDB lineage: Bacteria > Acidobacteriota > Terriglobia > Bryobacterales > Bryobacteraceae > Bog-105. The sequence continues at coordinate 43,713 of DATBHS010000157.1, read as the reverse complement.
AATCCAGGCAGCTACATTCGCGATCCATTTCCCGGTAACAAGATCCCAGGCAACCTTTTGAACCCTGCGGCGCTATTGTATGCGAAGACAATCTTTCCGACGCCTGTGTTTACCGGCGTTTCCGGAACAAATACTGTAGATAATACGCCTTATACCGTAAATCAGGACAGCTATCAGGGACGCATCGACCAAACCTTCGGTGAGCACGATACTCTATTTGGCCGAATCTCGAATTACAACCAGGAGACGTCCCAGTCCGGCGGATTCCTGGGCCTTCAGAATCCATTCAATCTTACGGGTTGGAACTGGGCCATCCATGAGACACACACCTTTGGCCCAACGTCTGTTTTAGACACCCACTTCGGCCGTAACTGGGGCGATAACCTCATCCACTTGGTATATCCGAACGCTCCCTCTGGGTTCGTTGATCAGCTTCAGCAGCTTGGCTTTTCTCCGAATTACGTGGGAGGGTTTCAAGGTGGATTCGGCCCATTTATTCCCGCGATTGGGATCTCCGGTTATGTAGGTAATGGGGGCTCGAACAGTGTTCAGGACACACGGATTGCCGACATCTGGTCGTTTGGGGGAGATTACACCAAGATATTCAGCCGCCACACGCTCAAAGTTGGGGTCAGCATCGCCACGAACAATACTCGCTCTCCAATATTCGGTGTGCAAGAGAACTTTGCCTCCACTCAGACACAAAATCCCGGGAATGCGAATGGTACCGGGGACGCTATGGCTTCCTTCCTGCTGGGAGTACCAGATGCCGCTCAAAAGCGCAACGTCTTTGAAACGGAGCATAACGGCTGGGTGGATGGCGGATACATTTCGGATCAGTGGAAGGTAAATACGAGACTCACCTTGAACATTGGATTCCGTTACGATGTTACCCGGTGGCCGATTTACGGTACACCCGGAACTCCCGATTTCTTCGTCGGTGACTTAAACCTCAACAACGGCACTTATATCCTCACTGCGCCACCTCTCGCGTGTACTCCCGCCCATGGCTTCCCGTGCCTCCCCGGAGGAACATTGCCGGCTAACGTCACCGTAACCGACAGCCATAATGGCTCGATTTACAAGAATGACTACGGTGACTGGCAGGGCCGCTTTGGCGGGGCGTATCGGGTAACAGACAAAACGGTCGTGCGCGCCGGGTATGGCCGGTTCTACGATAACTGGAACTCGGTCATTCAGCTTGCCCAGAATTACGAAGGAGCGTGGCCCGATGTCGGCCAGCTACTCGCCAACAACCTGAACCACCCTGGCGGAACTCCGGCTAGTATTGGCGATCCGTTCAACCTCGGCTCGAACGGTGTCGTGTATCCGGCGGCAACGCCGTTCAACCAGGTGCAATGGTTCATCGACCCGACCAGCTACAAGATGCCCTATTCCGACCAGTGGAACATCGGAATCGAGCAGCAGCTCGGGCAGAACACCGTGCTCTCCCTCTCCTACGTTGGTGCTCATGACTTGCAACTCAACCACGGTGGTTATAGGAATACCGCCGTTACGCCGGGCCCAGGAGATGCCGACACGGTAGCGAGCCGTCGGCCTTATCCGTACATCACGCCTACGTTTTACGACAAGAGTGTCGGGCAGAGTAAGTACAACGGGTTCCAATTCCGGCTGCAGCAGCGAGCGACAAAGGGACTCAGCTATCTCGTCTCGTATACGCGCTCCAAATCGATGGATGTGGGATGCTCGGGCAGCTTTGGTGCCGAAGGCTGCGAAGTGACCAATGCTTATAACCTGAATCAAGACCGAAGTGTATCCGGCTTCGATCTGCCGAATATTTTCTCCGGCAGCTTCGTCTATCAGATCCCCATCGGTACGGGCAGAAGTTACAGCACGGGTCACAAAGCTTTGGATTACATTATTGGCAACTGGGACCTAAATGGGATCGTAAGCTTCTATTCCGGCGTTCCGTTCGATGTCACGACGTCGAACGGGGACATTACAAATACCGGGAATGTTACGGAGCGCGCCAACCTCGTTCTGACGGACCCATATCCTTCAAATAAAACTCCGAGCGAGTGGATCAATCCCGCGGCCTTTGCTACGCCACCAAACTACACGTTCGGGACTTTGGGAAGAAATACGTTGCGGACGGACTCCACCAAGAGCTTCGATTTTTCGATCATTCGGCGCTTTCCGTTCCTGGAACGATACGCTTTCGAATTCCGTGCCGACTCGTTCAACCTAACAAATACTCCCGTCTACGGACAGCCGCAGAGCACGCTGGGGAATCCAAACTTGGGGGTCGTCACCTCGACCCGCAATGATGCTCGCGAACTGCAATTCGCGCTGAAATTCCTATTCTGAACGCGGGTGGTGCGGACTTTAGTCTGCCGCCGGTTTCAATCCGTGCCCCTACGTGACCTTCCAGGCCGGACCTTCCGGGAATCCGTATGTCTTCAGCGACTCCGACTTTAGCTCGATCCCGTATCCGGGCCGGAACGGCGGTAAATACCGGCCATCCCGAACACGGGCTGGATTGACGAAGTGCTCACTCAGGTGGTCTACATATTCGATAAAGCGATCCTCAAGCGATCCGGATACGCAGATATAATCGAACATCGACAGGTGCTGCACATATTCGCACAAGCCAACTCCTCCCGCATGCGGGCACACCGGAATGCCGAATTTGGCAGCCATCAGAAGAACAGCCAGAATTTCGTTCACCCCACCCAGGCGGCAGCTATCGATCTGGCAGACATCGATCCCTCCGCTTTGAAAGAACTGTTTGAACATCACGCGGTTCTGGCAATGTTCGCCGGTTGCAACCCGGATTGGCACGATCGCTTTCTTAATCGCCGCGTGCCCGAGCACATCATCTGGACTTGTCGGCTCCTCAATCCACCACGGATCGAAGCGCGCCAGCGCCTTCATGTGCGAAATCGCTTCATCAACATCCCATCGCTGGTTGGCATCCATCATCAGGAGCCGTGAGCCGATCTCCTGGCGAATGATCGTGCAGCGGCGAATATCGTCCTCGAGGTCGGCCCCTACTTTAATCTTGAAATGCGTCCAGCCCTGCGCAATCGCCGAGCGGCACGACTCGCATAGCCGGTCATCGGTGAAACCGATCCATCCTGCCGCAGTCGTATAGGCCGGATAGCCGGTTTTCCGCATCTCCGCTTCACGCCCCGGCCGCGCGCTCGTTTGCGCCTTCAAGATATCGAGCGCTTCCTTGGGAGTGAGCGCATCTGTGATGTACCGGAAATCGATGCAGGCCACCAGTTGGTCGGGCGACATCGACGACAACAGCTTCCACAACGGCTTGCCTTCCGCTTTAGCCCAGAGGTCCCAGACAGCGTTGACAAGAGCGGCAGTTGCCAGGTGGATCACGCCCTTCTCGGGACCCACCCAGCGGAGCTGGCTATCACCGGTGATCATCCGCCAAAAGCCGGCCATGTCTGCCGTGAAGGACTCCAGTGTCCGGCCAAGAATCAGCGGCGAAAGACTCCGTATGGCCGCCGCGCAAAGCTCGTTTCCCCGTCCGATCGTGAACGTCAAGCCGTGACCTGAAAACGGGGAATCCGTGCGGAGTATGCAGTACGCCGCCGAGTAGTCCGGATCCCGGTTCACGGCATCCGAGCCGATATGTTCGCGGGATGTGGGAAAGCGAATGTCGAAAACGTCGATCGCGATAATCGTGATGGGCATAAGTTTTCCAAGCCGCGCACGTGAGCAGGCGGTACGCTATTTCACTTTCCATTTCTGCACGCCGGCCGACCACTGCGGCTGCATCGTGACCTCCAGCCGGAGGCCGCTCGTCGTCACGGGACGGAAGCTCACAGCATTGTACCGGTCTTTATCGGTTCCATATTCCTGCTCATTGGCCACAGGCTTCCACTCGTCGCCATCCTTGTAAAGAATGCGCCACGAAGCCGGTACGCGTACTCCCCCGCGCCCCGTGTCGTCGAACCAGTACACCTGAGTTTTGGAGACAGTTGCAGTGCTCGGGAACGCATACTCGGCCCATTCGGTCTTGCCCTTCTCGGGCCACCAGTCGAAATAGGAGCTCGGGTCATTCGACCCGCTCGGCTCCTCTCCGTCGTTCACCGCGTCCGGGCGCTTTACGATTCCTTCACCGGTTACCCGGTTTCCGCCGCTCGAAGCGCTTACACTGCTCTTCATGGCCAGAGTGGGGAACGGCGTTGGTTTAGCGACGCTCTCCGTATTCGCGAGCCAGACGATCATCTGCCCACGGCCGCGATTCGCCCAGGCATAGTAAGGAATCGCTGTAAATTCCTGCTCGGTACGGATCACCTTTCCCGCCGCGTCATACGCCAGGCCGACAGCCCTGCCCTGTACGACTTCCACACCGTTTAGCAAGTCCGGCCGAAATGCGGCGGTGAGTTTCTCGTCATCTGCAAGCAGCAAATTCCGGACTTTATTATTTGGATTGTCGGGCCATTCGGCGGCATAGACGATAGGCCCGCGCTGGATCGCCACGCGGCCGCGGTCGGACTCAACCTGGCTATTTGCCGCGATGCGACGAACCGGCATGGGAACATTCAGCTCGATGACATCTCCGCGCTTCCATTCGCGATTGAGCGTTGCGTAGCCGTTATCCAGCTCAATCGGAACGCGGCCTCCGTTGACGCTCAACACGACGGGTTCGTCGATATGTTTGACGAATCGATACAGATCGCTCGGAACCGGTTCATTCCGCGCCCAACCTGGAATCCGAACTTTGATGGCGAATGCTCCCGGCCCGGCCGGATCGATAGTGATCTTCACGCGGCCGTCCCAAGGATAGCGCGTATCTTGAACGAGCTTGATCGTTTGCTTTCCGAGCAGGATTTCGGCGGTGCTACCGGCAAATAAGTTCACATAAATTGCGTTCTCGCCGGTGGCGTACATATAACCCGGCACGGAGGCCATAAACCGGGTGATGTTTCCCGGACAGCACGCCACGCCGAACCAGGGACTTCGCCCCTGACGTCCATTCGATTCCAGCGGGTTTTGATAGAAAAATGAATTCCCGTCGAGCGAAACGCCGGAGATCAGACCGTTATAGAGTGTTCTTTCCAGCACGTCTACGTACTTTCCATCACCGTGCAGCAGAAACAGCCGCTGGTTCCAGAAATCATTTCCTACCGAGGCGCAGGTCTCGTTGTAAGCCGTCAGATTCGGCAGCTCGTAATTCGCGCCAAATGCTTCGCCGGCGCCCGTCGCGCCGATTCCGCCTGTGATGTATAGCTTCTTGCCAACAACGTTTTCCCAGATCGCGTCAATTGCGTGAACATAACGCGCATCGCTGGTCATGGCCGCGACATCGGCCATGCCGGAGTACATATATGTCGCGCGTACCGCGTGACCGACCGCTTCGGTCTGATCAACCACCGGTTCCCACGACTGGTTATACTGAGAGCCGTTCTTTCCTCCGCGAACATCGAGCATGAACTTGGCGAGGTTCAGATAACGAGTGTCGCCGGTAACGCGGTACAGCTTGACCAAACCCATCTCGACAATCTGATGTCCCGGCCAGATGGCGCGTTTGCCCGGACCGAACGTGTCACAGAGCAGGTTTGCTTCGCGCAGCGCGATATCCAGCAGATTGCGTTTGCCGGTTGCCTGGTAATGCGCAACAGCCGATTCAAACAAGTGACCCGCATCGTACAACTCGTGGCTCTGAATCTCTTCGTTCTGCCAGCGCTGCGGTCCAGACCACGCGTGCGGATGCTGCGGATCGATCGTTCTCGCCGTGTAAATGTAACCGTCTTTCTCCTGGGCCGCAGCGATCTTGGCGATCAGGCTGTCGACATACGCGTCCAGCTTCGGATCGGGATGCACGCTGAGTGTGTAGCTGGCGCCCTCGATCACTTTGTAGGGGTCCGTATCGTCGAATGGATATCCGGGCAGCTTTCTGTCTTGTGCTCCGAGTTCGCCTCGAAGCGCTTCCGCCGCGTGGTCGAAATTCGCGACCCGGCCCGTGATCTCGCACTCTTTGAATGCATACGGGATTGTGACCTTCCGATTTGTTTCAATGCGCGGGGCCCAGAACGCATCGCTCATATGGACCGCCGTGAATGGGACCGGCTTGAACGGATAGTCATGCTCCGGAGTCGCGGATTCAACCGCCAACACCAGCCCGAGCACAGAAAATACCAATCCCCCGCCCGCAGACAGGGCCGCTTTCGTTCGCCAAGTCATATCTTTATGTAATCGCTTTCAGTATCATAGAGCAGAATTTGAAGTAGAGGCAAAAAATGAGCAACAGGAAGGATCGCCGGAACCTTAGCAGAAGGAATTTCGCCCTCGCCCTTACTAGCGCTGCAGCCGCCGCGCCGGTCATGGCGCAAGAGGTTTCCAACAAGACCGCGAGCAGGCAGACAGAGACTTCTCCGTTCGGAGAGACCATTGCTTTCACGCGAAAGATCGTCGCGCCAAAGGTAGAACCGTTCCCGATGGCCGATGTCCGGCTCAACGCCGGGGCATTTAAGGATGCACAGCAGGCGAACTTCGACTTTTTGACACGGCTAGATGCGGACCGGCTCCTTCACAATTTCCGCGTCAATGCCGGTCTGCCATCCTCCGCCAAACCGCTGGGCGGATGGGAAAAGCCGGATTGCGAGCTGCGCGGTCACTTTGTGGGGCACTTTCTCTCGGCATCTGCCTTGATGTACTCATCCACCGGTGATAACGCAATAAAAGGAAAGGGGCGTTACGTGGTCGCCGAACTGGCGAAGTGCCAGGAGAAGCTGGGCGGAGGATACCTCAGCGCATTCCCTCTCGAATTTTTTGATCGTTTAAATGCGCGCCAGAAGGTTTGGGCGCCGTTCTACACGATTCACAAAATTATGGCCGGTCTGTACGACACGCACCGGCACTGCGGCAACGCTCAGGCGCTCGAAGTTCTCAAGGGCATGGCCGCATGGACCGATCATTGGACGGCGCCTATCCCCGAGCCTCACATGCAGGACATTCTCGGTACCGAATTTGGCGGGATGAATGAAGTGCTCTATAACCTTGCAGCGCTGACCAGCGAGGATCATTATGCTCAGGTGGGAGATCGCTTCACCAAGAAATGGTTCTTCAATCCTCTCGCGCTGCGTCGCGACGAACTGCGCGGCTTACATGTAAATACGCATATACCGCAAGTCATCGGAGCGGCCCGGCGATATGAGATCAGTGGAGACGAGCGTTTTCATGATGTCGCAGATTTCTTCTGGTACGAAGTCACTTCGGCCCGTGCCTATGTCACCGGAGGAACCAGCAACGGCGAGAGCTGGCTGGTTGAGCCGCGGCGTTTAGGCGCAGAGCTAAAACTGAATACGGATACGACCGAGTGTTGCTGCGCATACAACATGCTGAAGCTGACCCGGCATCTGTATCAGTGGACGGCCGACCCCCGCTACTTTGATTACTATGAACGAACGCTCCTGAACCACCGGCTTGGCACGATCAACACGGAGAACGGTCACAGCCAATATTACCTTTCGATTGTTCCAGCGGCTTGGAGAACCTTTAACTCCGAAGACGATTCCTTCTGGTGCTGCACCGGGACCGGAGTCGAGGAATTTTCAAAACTAAATAACAGCATCTACTTCCATGACGGTGAAGGCCTGTATGTGAGCCTCTTCATCCCTTCCGAATTGAATTGGAAAGAGAAGGGTCTCAAAGTACGTCAAGAGACGGGGTTTCCGGATTCATCCGCTGTTACTCTCGTGCTCAACGCTTCGGCTCCGGTGGAGATGCCGGTTCACATTCGAGTTCCTTCCTGGACGGGATGGAACGCTTCGCTGAAAGTGAATAGCCAGCCCGTTCCCGTGATGGCGAGTCCGGGCAGTTACCTTACAATCGTGCGCGCCTGGAAAGACGGAGATCGCCTCGAACTCGATCTGCCGATGTATCTCCACGTCGAAGCCATGCCGGATGAACCCACCACCCAGGCGTTGCTCTTTGGTCCGCTCGTCCTGGCCGGAAAACTGGGGTCTGATGGCTTGACGCGGCAGATGATCGTCGGCCCGGAGGGCCCCGATATGAAAGACCACCCGATGGCCGTTCCGCAGTTCCGCGGCAGCAGCATAAATCCGGAGTCCTGGGTAAAACCGGTCGAGGGACAACCCCTCACGTTCCGCACTGTCGGGCAACAGACGAACGTCACCCTGGTTCCCTTCAACAGGGTTCCGGAAGAACGTTACTCGATTTACTGGATTGTATCTACAGAGCCGCGCGCGTAAGCAAGCGGATTTAACGCCGGAAACGCAGCAACATCAATGCAGCGAGACCGCAACCGAACAATGCCAGCGCAGTGGGCTCCGGAACAGAAGAAGAGGAAGCGCCGCCGACTGTAAAGTCGTCGATCGTGAACCCTTTGTCCGTTAGCCCGAGAATCTTAAAACCGCCGATGTCGGCCGTAGGCCGCTCGATGCCCACAAAGTTGCCGGCTGTGACTGTGCCGTCCTCGAGCGTGGTTTCCGTTTCGTGACTAAAGGCAAAGTTTGTGTCCGCAGCGATAATCTTCACGTCACCCAGCGATTTATTCAGCCAGAAGCCTACCCTTGAAACCTTGGTTGGGAAAAAGATTTCGATCTGCGCGCCGGAGCTGAATAAGGTCAAAAAGTTGAAATCGACTGGCCCCAGCACAGTTGTTGGCGAACTCGCGTCACCGGCAATACCACCCGAAAGCTTGTATAAGGCCGGCTCATTCGTGCCAACCATTCCACCCACCGAAAACTTAACGCCCGAAATCTGATCGAACACGAAGGCATCCGGCGAAACCATGTCGCCGGTGTTGTAAGTGGTAATCGTTTGAGCTGTGCGCCCCGAAATGTTTTCGAAGTTTGTGACAGTGGCGCCCGATTGAAAGGTCGACACTACCCCGGGATCCGTTGTATTAATAACAGTGGCCTGCAATAGGCCGCTGAACGCAACAAAAATTACACATCCTGGGATGCATTTAGTCACGCGTAGTCCTCCTACTCGCGGGTAGGCTAACGGAATCTAGTTATAGTGTCAAGAAATTACTTACGTCAGATTGGGTTCGTTTCGCAAAAAGCTCTACTCCACCAAGGTTTCGAGCGCGGCCGGAAATGCAGGCGGCCTGACACCCTCCGGATGGAAACCGAGTAAGAACTCCAGGATCGGCCCGCAAACGCGGCCTTGACATGGTCCCATCCCACATCGTGTGTACAATTTTGCCGATCGCCACGACTCCATCGATTGCAGCCGCTGCCACGTCACGTCTTCGCATCGGCAGACGATCGTATCCGGTAAAGCAAGATTCTTGAGCGCGGTTCCGAGAATGAACGTGCTCTCTAAAACGGCTGCAAAGTGCCGGGCCTTTCTAAGAGCTCCGAAGAGCCGGGCTGCCAAATCGGTCTGCCCAGTCGCCGCATAGCCGGCGATTTCGCCTTTCAATATGGATAGTTCAACGCCACCCACGCCGGTACATTCTCCGGCACAGTAGATATCCTCCTGCGAGCTCTGCTGAAAACGATCGACTCGCACACCGAAAGCATCGGCTTGGCATCCGAGCAGCACAGCGAGCTCGACGTTCGGTCTGAATCCGTATGCGATTGCGAGATAATCGCAGTCTTCTTGCCATAGCTGATCGCCGCGGCGCAATCGCACGCTCTCGAGACGCGTGTTGCCGTTTGCCGCTTCCACCCGGCACGATGTCAAATAGCGCGTACCGCGCAGGCAGAATCGCAGGGCAGCGGCTTGGAACAATTTTGCCGGATGACGCAGCAATCGCAGCATGAAGCGGGCAAGCCGGATCGACGATGCCTGTTCCGCAATGATGGGAACAATGGCTCCTTGACGCCGGAAGTATGCCGCCGCGGCGAGCAGCAATGGTCCTGTTCCGGCAACAATAATGCGCTTCTGGGCCACCGGCAGGCCCGACTTCACAAGCGCCTGCAATCCACCAACGCCCATAGCGTTCGGCAGGGTCCAGCCCGGAAATGGAAGAAATCGTTCGCGTGCGCCTGTGGCCAAAATCAGCTTGCGATACTCGATCTTCAGCGCGCGATCCTCCATTTCGACAATCAGAGACCGCCGTTTCGCGTCTCCGTCAACGATGCGCGCGCCGGCGATCACCTCTACTCCGCTTGCGGAAAACTTGCGAAACCAGACTGAAGCCTGATGGCTCGAAGGATGAAGCTGTTCGTTGCGCCAGATTTGGCCACCTGGGCGAGGATTATCGTCGAGTACGACTACCTTCGCGCCCGATTCACGTGCGCGAACCGCTGACGCCATTCCGGCCGGACCTGCGCCGGACACCAGAATGTCCGCGAAGCTGCGTTCATGGCTCATCTGGTGCGGATCCTCATGCCGTCACGGCAGACGATTTGGCAGCTCCGGGAGTGCTCCCGATCGTCAATGCTCACGCGGCATTCGAAACATATGCCCATTCCGCAAATAGGACCGCGGCCTTCGCCCGAAACCGATCGGCGAAATGCGGCCTGCCCCGCAATCAGAATGGCGGCAGCGACTGTCGTTCCGGCCGCAACTCGAAGCGGCATTCCATCGATCCAGACCGCGACGCTCTCAGGCATGTAAGATGTGATTCCGGCCAGGCAAATAAGGGAACGCCGCAATGGTTGATTCCCGCCGCAGTAGATGATCGGTAATCAGCTTTGCGGTTCCCAGCGATGTCGTAATGCCCAACCCTTCATGGCCCGTCGCCAGATATACGCTTTCACGTCCGGGGTACGGGCCGATCAACGGCAATTTGTCGGGAGTCGCGGCGCGAAATCCCGTCCAGGTTCGAATTGCCGAAAGCTTTCTCAGACCCGGCATGTATTCGAATGCCCGCTGCAACATGGCTGAGATCATGTTCCTGTCAACACCCGCCTCGCTCTGTCCGTATTGTCTGGAAGAACCGATGAGCACTTGTCCTGAGACGCGTGGCTGCGCATTGAAAGCGACTGAATCGGCTTGTGTTGCGTGCGCGCTTTTCAGATATCCGAGCTCGATGAGTTGATGGTGCACAAAGCCGGGGTACCGGTCTGTGATTACCAGATGTCCTTTCCGGGGCTGGACTTCGATACCTTCGGCGAGCTGTGCGACAGAAGCACCGCTCGCCAGCACAAAATTCTGGCTGACGATATTCGTTCCATTATCGAGCCTGGCGGTGTTTTCGCTTATGCCTACGATGTGCCGGCCGAGCATTAGTTCTGCGCCGAGTTGCTGCGCCTCTCTCGCCAGAAAGCGTGCCACGCAAGGAGGATAGACGACGGCATCTTCTTTCAGCAGAAGAGCGCCTGCCAGGCCGGAGCGCAGGTTGGGTTCCGCTTCGCTGAGAGACCGCGTATCGAGAACTTCAACCGGCACGTTGTGCTCCCGATAGTAGCGCTCCTTGCGATGGACCTCTTCCATCTCGATCTCGTCGGCCGCGATCCACAAGGCGCCGCAGGGCAGGTATTCCGCATCGGCCGGAAGGCGCTCCGCCAGTTCCTGCCAGAGTACCTGCGAATAGCGCGTGAGGGAGAATTGCGCTGGAGAATCGTCCATCACAGCGATATGCCCCATGCCTGCTGCCGTGGCACCTCCGCCAACCATTGCAGGTTCGATGAGAGCGACACGAAGACCAACCCCGGCGAGTTCGCGCGCGCATGCCGCGCCAACGATTCCCGCTCCGGCGACTATCACGTCGAAAGAGTTAGGCGAGACTGAATTCCTCCTCTGCAGCTTTCGGCTCACAACCTCGAAAGGCGAGGCTTAGCAAAGGCGGTGCAAGTAAAGTAGTCGCCACCGCCATCGCCACAATAACACCGTAAACAGATTTTTCTACCACGCCCAAGCTGAGACCGATTTGTGCGACTACCATGCCGACCTCGCCTCGAGGCATCATTCCAATTCCCACTCGTAACGCGTCCTTTCGCCCGAAGTGGAGCGCGCCAGCGCCGCATCCGATGAGCTTTGTACCAAGTGCAGCCCCGATAATCAAGGCGCAAAGGAGAAGGATTCGGCCGTTTGCGAAATCGGACAAGCGCAGTTGCAGTCCGATTCCCGCCAGAAAGAAAGGCACTAACACTTCGGTCACGCCGTGCGTGAGGTCTTTCACTCGACGGTCGACACTCTCGGAAAATGCGAGTCCGGCGAGGAAGGCTCCCACAATCGCCGCGATGCCGATATACACGGCCAGCAAGGATAACGCAAAAAGACAAATAATAGCCAGGTTGAATCGGGCTTCCCGATCCGAAAGCCTGCTTTCGATCTTTGGAACGACACGCTTCAGGGCGCGGGTTCCGAACTTTGCGATTCCCACGGTGAACAGAGCAGCCATAGCTCCAGTCGTGAGCAACCCGACAATGTTGATCTTCTCTTCAGCAATGTTCGTAACCACAGCGAGCACAAGCAACCCGAGCACATCGTCTATGACCGCGGCGGCCAGAATCGTGCGGCTGGCGCGCTCCTGCAGAAGGCCCTTCGTGCCCAGAAATTGCGCGGTAATGCCGACGCTGGTCGCAACCATTGCGGCGCCTACGAAGATCGCCTCAGTCCTGCTTACTCCGGATACGGTCATGATCAGCCATCCCGCAAAGAAAGGCAGAGCCACCCCTCCAACAGCAACTATCAACGCCGTTCGGCCTACTCCAAGAAGCTCAGATGCCCTTACTTCCAGTCCGACCCGAAACAGCAGAAACATCACGCCCAACTCTGACAGAACAGCTAGAACCTCGTTGGGCTGCACCCAATTCAGGACACTGGGACCCAAAATCACGCCTGCGATGATCTCACCGACGATGCCGGGCTGACCGATTCTCTCGCAGAGCTCAGACAAAATTTTGGCCGTTGCGAAAACCAGTAGAAGCACCAGCGGCAACTGCGAGGCAGTTGACTGACCTGGCAACAGGAAGGCGGGCACACCGCCAAGTTAGCGAAGAACCAGTTCTGGTTCAACACGCGCTTGGCGCGCACGCCAGAACGGAATTAGAGCCATGGAACCGCGATATCGCTAATGTATAACCGTCCTACTGGCGCGATTGACGTGTGCTCTTCGATATCATTTCCGGCATAGTGTTGCTGGTCATGAAGTATTTTGGGCTCGCATTCAGCGCGCTATTGCCGGTGATTAATCCGCTCGGCTCGGCCCTGCTCTTTATGGCAATAGTCGGGACCTCGCCAGCCAGCATTTTTCGGAAACTGGCGCGCCGGGTTGCATTCAGCAGGGTGCTCTTTTTGTTAACGGTAGAACTGGTAGGGGCGACTCTGCTGACATTTTTCGGGATCTCACTTCCCGTGGTGCAATTCGCAGGCGGCTTCGTGCTGGCGGCGATGGGATGGGGATTATTGAATAACAAAGATGCGAGGGCAACGGTCAAGCAGGCATCGGTTGAGGGCGATGATGGCACCTTGAGCGAGAAAGTCTTTTATCCTCTAACGTTCCCGATCACAGCAGGACCTGGCTGTATCGTCGTGATGGTAACGCTGAGCGCACACGCCTCCAGAAGCGGAGTTCTCAACAATGTGCTCGCACATCTTGGCATTGCTGTCGCCGTAGTTGCATTGAGCGTCACAGTTTTGTTGAGCTACACGTATGCGCCCAAGATCACGCAGAAGATCACCCCGCAGACAATCCACGGAATCTTGCGCGTGATCGCATTCGTACTACTGTGCATAGGCGTGCAGATTGCGTGGAAGGGTCTCGAAACGATGATAGGACGCATCCAGAAGTAAGGACCTTCGTTTGAAGATCCGAGCGGCCGCCCTTTGTGCTTTCCCTACTATGAGAATGTCTGGCGAAACTTACGCCTGCACGTTCCCCTGCTCGCCGTCTTCGGGAAAAACCGTGTAACCGGAGGGCGGCGGGTAAAGGGATCGCAACAGATTCAGTCTTTTCCGCAGGTACCGGCTGGGGAGCTGGCGCGGGCCGGTTTCAACATCTATATCGCAGCAGATGCCGTGAAGATACAACGTCAGCGTGTCGATGAAAGATTGCCGCACGTAATCGGCAAACAACGGGCTGTCCCGCTTGACATTGCTTTGGCGTCGCAGTAGCGCTTGTTTCGCCTGCCAGCTCTCGTCGTCAACTTCACCGTGAACACTGGCAGTAAGTTCTTCCCGGATCATAGTTTTATAGCTGGCGGCAGCGTCGGCTGACCACTTCTCGGTAACCAAACCGGCAAGCCGCCGGTACAGACGGTAGTGGTATTCGGCCACATCCTGCTCCTTCAAAGCGAAGACCAGAACCGTTTCATTCGCGAAGCTGACCTGGGAGGCCCAGGATTGCCGGCCGTCGGCAGGTCGCTCGCCCACAACGAAGTCCCCTACTTTTTCCAGAGCGATTCGTTTCTTCCTGGTAGCCACGCGCGCACCTTCCTTGGAGCGTTCGAGGTAAGGAACCAGCAGGATTGAAACCCGCGGAAGCATGGCCGCAATGGTCGGAGGAAGCGCCGCGACCGGCTCTTCGAGATATTCCTTCACAACCTCTTCGGTCATCGGGACTGAGGCACAAAAGTATCCGAAGGTATTACTCAACGGAATCACTTCGCCGCGGAACCGCTCGGCGAATTGACCGACACTGACCCTCAGGACTCCTGACGGAGCCGGATTGGCCGGCGTCGGCTCTAGTTGACTGGACATCTTAGGTTTTCGCCTCGATTCTAGCAAGCTGGTATCCAAAATCTTCTGAAATCAAAGAGCCCGCTGTTACACTTGAGTGGAACGCAGTGCAGTTTCTGGTCTCCGCGGGCGAAGCGTCTGGGGATATGTATGCCGCGGGTGTGGTCCAGCGGCTCTCCGAGATTTTGCCAGAAGCGCGCTTTTACGGTTGTGCCGGTCCGCGACTGCGCACTCTGGGTGTTGAGCCGGTAATCGATTCCGCCCGCCTTTCGGTCGTCGGACTCGCCGAGGTAGTGACGCACCTTCCGCGAATTTACGGTGAATACCGGAAACTCGTTCAGTATGCGCGGCGCAATCGTCCCGATGCCGCTATTTTGACGGATAGCCCTGACTTTCACTTGCGCCTGGCGCGTCACCTGAAGCGCCTCGGTGTGCCGGTTTACTATCTTGTTGCCCCGCAAGTTTGGGCGTGGCGTGAAGGCCGTGTGAAACTTATCCGCGAAGTGGTGGATAAGCTGTTCTGTCTGTTTCCCTTCGAAGAGGAATGGTTCCGGCAGCGCGGCGTCAACGCCAGATATATAGGTCATCCACTGGCCGCCATCGCGGGGACCCGCTCTCCCCGCGAGCAGTTTTTTGACATCCACCATCTGCTACGCGACATCCCTACTATCGTGTTGCTTCCCGGCAGCCGTCCCGGTGAGGCCCGGCGTCACTTACCGGTCCTGCTGGACGCACTGTCCATTCTGAGACAGAGATTTTCTGTTCAAGCGCTGCTGGCAACCCCGGAAGGCTTTCAAAGCCGCGGCGTTTTTACAGAATTTCGGGAACGCATTTCGTCGCTATCCATCCAAGTAATTGAAAACCAGACATGGGATTGCATTGGCCACGCCGATGTGGCGCTCGCCGCGAGCGGTACTGTCACAATTGAAGCGGCTGTGCTGGGCACTCCGATGGTGACGTTCTATAAGGTCAATCCGCTGAGCTGGTGGGCCGGGCGTCCCCTCGTCAAGGTGCCTTTTTTGTCGATGGTGAATCTGGTCGCCGGACGGCAGATTGTCCCTGAGCTGATGCAGAACGAGATGACCGGCGCCAATATCGCCTCTGTGGCGGCGGATTTGTTTGCCGGGCCCGGGAAAGCTGCTCAGATGCGGGCTGAACTTGCCGAAGTTCGTGCCGCGCTCGCCTCGGAAGGAGACCCTCTCCGCCGAGCGGCCGATCTCATCGCGGAATCGTGCGGGGCAGGCCTCGCCGTAACCGCCTCCGGCTAAAGTTATTCGGGAGACAATGAATTAGTATGCGCGGTTTCAAGTGGGCACTGCTCTTCCTTGTATTAACGGCGAGTGTCTGGGCACAGGATCGGCGTCCACACCTCCAGGTCCAGAAATACACGATCGAGGCGGTGATCAATCCTCGCACACAGTCCATAACAGCCACGGCCAAGATCGACTTCACGTCGCTCGACACCGTGAGTGAAGCCAGCTTCGAACTGAATAACGCTCTGGCTGTGTCAAAAGCCGTGGACGCGCAGGGACACACGCTGCAGGCATCGCGCGACTCTCAGGATTTGAATGTTAAGGTTGAGCTACCCGCTCCAATCCAGAAGGATCAGCCGGGCGAAATCTGTCTGACCTACGGTGGCAAACTTACCGGAAACGACGACTCCCCGGTTTCCGGCATCCGATTCGCGGCGCTGCATCCCGACTTCGGCTATCTGCTCTATCCCGCCCGCTGGTTCCCGGTAAGCGGCTACACCACGAACCGGTTCGCCGCCGACATGCGTATCACGACGCCCGCCGATTATCGCGTGATTGGCAGCGGCGATCTCAAAACCGATCGCGCCAGCGATGGCGGAACAATCTACTCGTTCCATTACGAGAATGCCAGTTTCCCGGGCAGCATCGCGATTGTGAAGGGAGATCCCTTACGCGTGAGTTCGCAGGGCATCACAACTCAGATCTATTTCCGGGATCAGCAGGCGGCTGCCGCGCAAAGTTACGGCGACGAGACCGGAAAGACCATGACATTTTTGACATCCGAGTACGGTCTTGCGCCGCAGGTGAATCTTACTCTCGTCGAAACAGAGGCAGGAGCGGTGAACGGTTACGCCGCGCCCGGACTTGTCTTTCTTTCTCCGGGCTCCATTACCAATCCCGTGAATACGCGGGTATTGACGAACCAGTTATCGCGCCAATGGTGGGGAGATCTGGTGTCTCCATCCAACCGGAACTATCTATGGCTTCAGAACGGACCGGCAAGATTTTCGGAGTTGTTGTATCAGGAGCACCTTCGCGGGCCGGGAGCCATGGAAACCGAAATGCACGACACGTACATAGAAGCGCTCACCGTGAAAGATCCACCTGTTCTGCAGGCTGCGCGATTGGAGGATTACTCGCCTGAATACTGGGCACTTACTGCCGCAAAGGGCGCAGCCGTCCTGAATATGCTCCGCAATGTGATCGGCGATGCGAACTTCAAGAAAGGCATGCACGCCTTCATGGACAAATACAGCTGGAAATCCGCTACGAGTGAGGATTTCCGGAAGGTCATGGAACAGGTTTCGAGCCAGGATCTGCGGTATTTTTTTATTCAATGGCTCGAGTCCAGCGGATCGCCTGAATTCAAGCTGCAATATACAGTGCTCCGCACACAGCAGGGATTTCGTGTCGTGGGCAAGGTCACGCAGGACTTGGACACTTTCCGCATGCCTGTAGATCTCAGGATCGAGACAGAAGGAAATCCCGAGGACAAGAAGATTGAGGTCACCGGCACTTCTTCCGAGTTCAGCGTAGATACGTTCGGCAAGCCGCGGAAGCTGACCTTAGATCCGAATCACGTCCTTCTCCGGCTGGACTCCAGCATCGAAGTGGCCGTCGCCATCCGGCGGGGTGAGCAATTCGTTGAAATCAATGATTTCGCGAACGCCTTGAGGGAGTACCAGAAAGCGCTCGAGGTCAACCGGAATAGCTCGCTCGCCCACTACAGGGTGGGCCAGTTGTTTTTCAAACAAAACAATTTTCAGTCTGCTGCGAATGAGTTTCGTGCAGCCATAAACGGCGACCTGGAGCCCAGGTGGACCGAAGTCTGGTCTCATGTAAACCTTGGCAAGATCTTCGACGTGACTGGACAGCGGGATCGCGCTGTCAATGAGTACAAGCAAGCCATCCGTACTCACGACAATACGGCCGGCGCACAGGAAGAAGCGGCCCGCTATTCCACGAAACCTTACGAGCAGAAGAGCTCAGAGACCTAGCCCGACACCGCTCTACATCAACCGAGTGCCTCCTAGGAATCGGCTATGCCTGATCCGCGCGTATGTAATGACCCGACATCTTACCAGTGAGCCTCTGATGTAACGAGCAAATCCTAGGCTCTCCGGCATCAAATATATTGACCGGGTTTTTCAGATGTGTGCACTATTACTGAGAGTACGTAACCCACTTCATGAAATGGGCCGGTCATGACCGAATCAGTGATAACCTGAAGGTGCCCGGGAAAGGGGATGTTTTGGACGAACGACTAAAGGAACTGATGACGGAGTTGGGGAACGCAATTAACGAATCCCTCTCCGACTCGGACCGGATAGCGGGCGCAATTGGCGAGATAAAGCGTGCCGGGTACGACGTGTTCCTGGTACTCGAAGCCACTATTGGTTTCAATAAAAGAGAGGAAGAAGGCGACTCAGAGAATGAGCCGGCAGCGGCGGGAGTGGAGCACCCACGGAAATTTGAATCCACGGGAAAGATCCGCTTGACCTCTCAGGATCAGAAATTTCTTCGGGCTTTAAAGATTTCCGTTGAGGAAGATCAAAAGTAGTTCTACATCAGCCCGATAATTCCTTGTAGACCGCGTACGTTTCACTCACGGCGCGCTTCCAGGAAAACAGCTCGGCTCGCTGTCGTCCCGAATGCGCGAAACGAGACCGCATCTCGGAATTTTCAATGAGGGATATCAGCGCATGCTCAATTTCTACAACCTCGAACGGATCCACCAGCCAGGCGGCCTCGCCGGCAACTTCCGCCAAAGCGGACCTGTTTGAGGTCACAACCGGAATTCCATTGGCCATGGCCTCGAGCACCGGTATGCCGAACCCTTCCCCTAGCGAGGGAAAGGCAAAAATAGAGGCGCGTGAATAAAGCCGCGCCAGGTCTCGCCGACTAAGGTAGCCGGTAACTTCAATTTGACTACGGCGCGTGCTCGAGTGGATTCTCTGCAAAATCTGCTCTGCTCCGAATCCCGTTGATGCTCCGGCTAAAACCAGCCGCCAGCCGGCTGGCATTGCTTCGAACGCCTCCACCAACCTGATTACGTTCTTTCTGATTTGCAACGCGCCGACAAAAAGAATCGTTTGTTCGCGTGGTCCGGCTTCACAGGCTGAAGGCATTTCGACGCCGTGCGGAACGACGCGGATCCGCTCTAGCGGAACACCCAGCAGGCTGTTAACCTGTCTTGCGGTAAATTCCGAAACCGCGATGATCACGTCTGAGTTTTCGGCGGCGCGGCGGGCTTGGCGCGAGAATCTCGCGCGGAAGTCGGGCGTCGAATACTCTTCCGTCATGACGAACAGATCGTGGAACGTCGAGACCACCTTGTGTGTTTGCCGCTTATCCACCCTCTGGTTGAGCGCGTGAAAGAGGTCGGCTCGGAAAGTGGGAAGAGAAGGCAGCAATACTCGACGCCGGACATTCGCTTGCGCAGCACGGGCGGCCTTCCAAAACTGTTTGGGCCGGTAACAATGAAGAAAGGTGTCTTCGGGATGTTCCGCCGCGAGGGCCGAAAGAAGCTGGCCGGAATAGACCGCGATGCCTGAAGGATACCGGTCTATGCTGTAGGTCGCATCAAGCGCAACTCGCACGCTCCTAATCTACAGCCCGTATTCTTTCAATTTGCGATAAAGAGTGGTTCTTCCGATCCCGAGCAACTCTGCCGCGAAAGTGCGATCCCCTTTTGTATGTTCAAGCGCGCTTAAAATCGCTTTCCGTTCTACTTCAGCAAGCGGCAGCACCGGCTGGGATGCAGCCGGACCTGCCGCGTCGGAGGTGAGACTGCCACCCGCTCCATCGAACTGCGCTTCGAGCCTTCGATTCGTGATCACCGAGTTCAAATCATCAAGCGACAGCCAGGGCCCTGTGTTCATCGCGATCATCTGTTGCACCGAGTGCTCGAGTTGACGTATGTTCCCCGGCCAATCGTATGCCTCTAACGCGCGCATGAGCTCATCCGGCACCTTGTGCCCGTTTCCGTAGCGCTGCAGAAAATGCGAAATCAGCAAAGGTATGTCGTCCTTCCGCTCTCGTAAGGGTGGCAACCGCAAGCGCATCACGTTCAGACGATAGTAAAGATCTTCGCGAAAACGTTTATCTTTCACTTCTGCTGCGAGATCACGGTTTGTTGCAGCAATTACGCGGAAGTTGGACGTGCGTTGTGCCAGGCCGCCAACCGCTCGAAACTCCTTCTGTTGAAGCACGCGCAGCAGTTTCATCTGGAGCTCGAGCGGAAGCTCACCGATCTCGTCGAAAAACGCGGTGCCGCCATTTGCCGCATCTAAGAGCCCGAGTTTTTGATTGTGGGCTCCGGTGAACGCTCCTTTCGCGTACCCGAACAACTCGCTCTCCATCAACGGCCCCACCAGGGACGAGCAGTCCACTACGACGAAAGGTCCCCGGCCTTCGATATTGTGAATGGCACGCGCAACAACCTCTTTCCCGGTGCCTGTCTCGCCCAGGATGAGAACCGGGAAGCGCGATTTGCCCATGCGGGTGACCAGGCGGTGAACCTGCTTCATCGCGCCTGAACATCCGACGAGCGTGGAGAGCGGCGATACGTCTAGAGCTACTTGCGGCGTCAAAGTGCTGCCCTTTACAGTGGGCAAATGTCCTCGTATGATAGTCGCCGCAGACGGGATAATTTCTCTGAGACTTACGGCTGAGCAGCCGTAGACACGCTTACGGGGGAACCCATAACTGTTGAATCGAGGCGCACCACGAAAACGTTCTTATCTTCCGCGCCGAGGACGATCGCCAGTTGTTGCGCGGCAGCCACAGACGCCTCTTTGCCGACCAGCACGCGCCACACGGGTGTTGCGCCCTGCTTCACCGCAAGCCGCGCGTTCCCGAAACGCTCCGCATAGTGCTCGCGCAAGCGTTCTGCGTTTGCCTGAATCGAAAAGGCGCCGACCTGCACCGCGTAGAAATCATTCGCTGGAATGTCGGCGGGCGCTGAGATAACTTCCAGGCGTACCGGCCCGATGCCCGCGCCGAGAAGGCCGATGGCCCTCGCTGCCGCCTTCGAGAGATCGATAATCCGGCCGTCCACAAACGGCCCGCGATCGATCACTCGCACGTTCACGCTCTTGTTGTTTCCAACATTGGTGACTTTTAGCCAGGTATTGAAGGGCATCAGGCGATGCGCGGCGACCATCGTTTCCATATCGTAGATCTCGCCGTCGGCAGCCGGACGCCCATGGTACGGAACACCGTACCAGCTTGCAACGCCCGCTTCGGTGTAGCCTACTGGCATCGCAGACTGCGTTTTTGGTCTCCTGGTTGCTTCCTTAGCGGGCTGCGGAGCGTTCGGCACGCGCGCCACGCGCTGATGCTTTCTGCCGCACCCTGCCAAGAAAATGCCGCAGAGGAGAAGTGCCGCAGCCGCGCCCAAATGAATCAACGTTACTTGCGTGGTAACGCGACGATCAAGACCGGATTTCCTCCCAACGATCAGCTCACTGCTCCACGCCTGTGCTAGGCAACTGCAAAAATGATAACCGCACATGGAGGAAGGACGCAAATCACCCCTCCAGCAGGTAAAACAAATCTTCAATTTTGCGTGTTGGGTCCCTTTGAGGGGTCTTTCCGGGTGTCCATAAGGCGCGAATGTAATTTTTTTCTTGACTTATCTTGCGAAGACCCGTATATATGAATCACACTGCGATCTGTATTGGATTGCAAATTTACGTTAGGGAGAATCGCTCGATGAAGAACGCAACTAAGAAGACTGCGAAGAAGGCCGCGAAAAAGGCCCCCGCGAAAAAGAAGAAGTAAACCTGCTGGCCCGCGCTAGCGGGAATACACAGTGACCATCGCCCCCGGGATTCCCGGGGGCGTTTTTGTTGTGGGGAACCTTCCTGATTCCGACCTCTTTCCGAAAACGGAGAGGGTGCCGGCGCAGACGGCATCCTCTCCGAGAACAATTCGTGTTCAGGGAAGTGTGTAGCGGAGGTTAACGTAGATCAGGTTCGAGTGAGCTTGCCCGGGACCTGTAGAGGCTACATACCAAGGCTCGCGCCATAGATACGAGTACTGGTTGATGAGGGAGAGCGCGCCATAGTTCGGATTCTTCCAAAGCGTCTGTACCCAATCGAAGGTGATTTCCTGCACGTAGCGATTGTTGCTGAACGATGAGCCTGGAAAACCGTATCCGACATAGACGGGCTTCGCGAGCGTGCTGCCGGGTGCTGTGGGATCGAAAATCGTGTAGCGGCCTGTGTACTCGCCGCCGTAATAGGCTGCCAGTAAGGTATTTTTCGAGACCTGCGCCTCGAAACCGTCCAGGGTGGAATAACTGTGCAGAGCGGAAATGTCGCCGTCGGGGTGAACGACGAGGTCAGGCGCCATACCGAAGATGTATCGGCCGCCTCCATCGCTGAAGTATGCATTCTCAACGAACCGGAAGTTTTTGAATAGCTCCAGATTGGAATTGATCTCGCCGCCAAACCCGGTCGCGGTATGCGATCCCGCTACCGCCGGAGCTTTGGTGCTGATTACGTGATCCTTGTAGCCGCGAACGAATCCCGCCGCCTCGAAGTGCATCGCGCGATCACCCGGCTTGCCGTCAAAAGCCGCCTTGAAAATGACGTCGGGGAATAGGTTGGGAACGGAAGTTGCTGCAGTGCCCGATTGGAACTGCGGGGCAAGCGCAGAGTTCAAAGCAGATGGAAGTGTTACCGTACCCGAGCCGCTGCCGCCCCCGATGTATTGTTGCGGATTCTCGAGGGCCACACCGAATGAAACATTTTCGTTCGGATGAGCGATAAAGCGGAACTGTGGCGCGCGGGTCCAGATGAGGCCCACCTGGTAGTTCGTGTCCATATTTTGCGAATAGAAAATGTCGCTCGGCAGCGGAGATAGACCCTTGCGATTTGGCGTCAGGAAACTCCAGTCCTGGCCACCCAACACCTCAAAACCGTTTTTCTCAATATCGACGAAGTAGTTGCGGAGCCGCAGTCCAGCCGAGTTGCTTGTGATCTGGTAGCTGTTGGCATCATTATTGAAGAGGAAGTCTGCCTCGAGATAGCCGAGAACTTTGGCTCCCAGCACAGTTGAATCGACGCGGAACCCGATACGCGAGTTTTGTGCCGAAAAGTTCGTTTCCGAAAGATTGCCGGCCGCAGTTGTGTTGTTCGGAACGCCCGCGAAGTTGGTGCCGATGCCGCTACCGACGTTGGTCGAGCGCGTGAAGTACGTCATGTCCATGAATCCCAGCGGAGTCAAGGTGGTGTCGCCGAGGCTGATGGAAAGCGGCGATGGTTTCTTGCTCTCGCTTTGAGCAGGACCTGCCTGCCGCGGATTGACGGGGTTTACTGCGGGCATGAGCTTGACTGGTTCGCCCGCGTTTGCAGCCGTGCTGGCTCCGGGAGAGGGAGAATTCCGGAGCGTCTGCTCGATTAATCTCTGCTGGCTTTCGACTGCCTGCTGCAACCTCTTTATCTGCTCCGCCTGTTCTGCTACCTGCCTTCGAAGGCGTTGAAGATCCTCGGAGGTCGTCGCGGCCGTGGTCTTTGCGTTTGGAGTATTGGCTGCGCCCTCCGGTGTTTCGGCCGCCTTCAGGTGTGCTCCCATCGACACTGCGCAGAGTAGGCTCAGAATCAATGTTCTGTTCATAGTCTCCTTTTGATTGTTTGGTTTGTAGTGCTGATCAGGCACTTCAGGGAGGACCCACCCGAAGGGCAGACCCCTCGCGCGATCGTCCTCACGTTACCGAACGTCTGTTACAAAGCGATTAAGATCGCATGACGGCTGTAAAACGGATGCCAGCTCACGTTGGCTATGACCAGGCGCCCACCTGCCGCTACACTAGATAGAGCTAAATCCGCATGTCCGAACGTCCGTTCGTTCACCTTCACTGCCACACCGATTACTCCCTGCTCGATGGCGCTTGCGACATAAAAAAGCTGATGACCGTGGTAGAGCATCAGAAAATGCCATCCGTTGCGATGACCGACCATGGGAACCTCTTCGGCGCCGTCGAGTTCTACAACGAGGCGAACGGCCGCGGGATTCACCCTGTCATTGGGTGCGAGCTTTATGTATCTCAGCAGGGGCATAAGACCCGCTCCGAATCCGACCGCTACAACCATCTCGTCCTGCTCTGTGAGACGCAGGAGGGCTACAAGAACCTCATCGAACTGGTTTCGACCGGCTATCTCGATGGTTTCTACTATAAGCCTCGCGTGGATAAAGACCTGCTCGCGCGGCACGCCAAAGGCTTGATAGCCATGTCAGCCTGCCTGCGCGGAGATATCAACGAAAGGATCCTTGCGGATCGCTACGAAGATGCTCGCTGCCTGGCGAACGAATATGCGGACATGTTCGGGAAGAACAATTTCTTTCTGGAACTGCAGGATCACGGACTAGAGCAGGATAAAGTTGTTCTGCCTCAGATTCGCCGCATGTCGGCTGATACCGGTATTCCGCTGGTAGCCACGAACGACGCGCATTATCTCACTCGCGATGATGTCCGCGCACACGAAATCCTGCTTTGCATTCAAACCGGCAAGACCATGTCGGATCCCAACCGGATGCGGTTCAAGACGCCCGATTTCTATGTGAAATCCCGTGCCGAAATGCTCGCGCTCTTCCGCGAGACGGAGGATGCGCTCGATCGCACCTGGGACATCGCCCATCGCTGCCGCATAAAGCTCGAGAAGGTGAAAGATCCCTTCCCCCGTTTTGACGTTCCGGAAGGCCAAACAACGGACAGCTACTTCGCCTATGTGGCTCGCGAGGGTTTCGAAAAGCGCCGGCCGCGGCTGGAAGCGCTTCGCCAACAAGGCAGGCTGAAGCACGATCTCCCGGAGTACGTCGAACGCCTGGAGCGCGAGATCCGGATGATCCAGCAGATGAAGTTTTCCGGATATTTCCTAATCGTCTGGGATTTCATCCGTTTTTCGAAACAGAGGGGAATTCCGGTCGGTCCTGGCCGCGGGTCCGCAGCCGGCAGCCTGGTCGGATACGCGATGGAGATCACCGACATTGATCCACTCGAATACGGCCTGCTCTTCGAGCGCTTCTTGAATCCGGAGCGTATCAGCATGCCGGATATCGACATCGATTTTTGCACCAATCGGCGGGGCGAGGTGATTCAGTACGTCACCGAGAAATACGGACGGGAGCAGGTGGCCCAGATCATTACATTCGGCACCCTTGCGGCGAAGGCTGCCATCAAGGATGTCGGGCGCGTGCTGGACATGACGTTTGCCGAGGTAGACCGCATCTCCAAACTTGTTCCGAAACAGCTGAACATCAAGTTGGAAAAGGCGGTGGAGGATCCGGAGCTCAAAGAGGTTGCTGCCCGGGAGCCGCGCGTTAAGGAAGTGCTCGATATCAGCATGAAACTGGAAGGCGTCTGCCGCAACGCCGGAATGCACGCTGCAGGAGTGGTGATCTCCTCCGTCCCGCTGCGGGAGCTTGTTCCCATCTACGTGACGAACAAACAGGAACTCGTCACGCAGTACGACATGCTCGGCCTGGAGAAGCTGGGACTTCTTAAGATGGATTTCCTGGGCCTGACTACGCTCACGATCGTCGACGCTGCAGTCAAACTGATCGAAAAATACCGCGGCGAGAAGATTTCTGTTGAAGACCTGCCTCTTGATGACGCGCAAACTTACGAGCGAATCTTCAGCACTGGCTTTACAAGCGGCGTCTTCCAGTTCGAATCATCGGGTATGCAGGACATCCTGCGCCGTTATCAGCCGAATCGCATAGAAGATCTCTGCGCCCTGAATGCTCTTTACCGGCCCGGTCCCATCCAGGGGGGCATGATTCCCGATTTCATCGACCGCAAGCACGGCCGCAAACCGATCGCCTATGACCTGCCCGAACTGGAAGAGATTCTTTCGGAAACGTACGGAGTAATCCTGTATCAGGAGCAGGTAATGCAAATCTCCAACAAGCTGGCGGGGTACTCGCTCGGAGATGCCGACATTCTGCGCCGCGCGATGGGAAAGAAGAACGCTGCTGAGATGGCAAAACAGCGCGAGCGCTTCATCAGCGGGGCAACTCAGCGTGGGTTTCCCGCCCGGAAGACCGCTAAGATCTTCGACCTCATGGAACAGTTCGCGGGTTACGGCTTCAACAAGTCGCACTCTGCCGCCTATGCCTACCTTGCCTATATCACTGCCTATCTGAAAGCGCGCTACCCGGTTGAATTCATGTCTGCCCTGCTGACTTCCGAAGCCGGCAACATGGACAAGATAGTGAAGTACATCAATGAGTGCCGCGAGATGGGAATCGGCGTGCTTCCGCCTGACGTAAATCAGAGCGACCTGAACTTCACTCCCGCGGGCGCTTCCATTCGCTTCGGCCTCGGTGCTGTGAAGAATGTCGGACAAGGCGCCGTGGAAGCAATTGTGGCGGCTCGTGAGGAGGGCGGATCTTTCACATCCATTTATGATTTCTGCGAACGGGTGAATCTGGCCAGCGTGAATCGCCGGGTCATAGAAAGTCTGGTGAAGGCTGGTGCTCTGGATTCGACAAAGGGCAATCGCGCGCAGCTGACGGAGGCCCTGGATCGGGCCCTCGAGACCGGAATGCGTGTTTCGCGCGACCGCATGCTGGGACAACATGGCCTCTTTGGCCCGTGCGCCGGAGACGAGAAGATCGAATACCCGCTTGTGAATCTGTTCGACTGGACTATGGAACAGAAGCTGGCGGGAGAAAAGGAGGTGCTCGGCATCTACGTGTCCGGCCATCCCCTCGATCGGTTTCAGGACAAGCTCGCCGACCTGGCGACGCATTTCACCGACAAGCTGGAGGACCTGGAGAAGAATACACCGGTTGCGCTCTGCGGCATCATCACTTCTATTGTTCGAAAGACGAATCGCGAAGGAAAATACTGGGCTTCGCTCAAAATTGATGACCGCCGCGGTACCGTTGACACAATGGTCTTCGCCAATCGCTACGAAGAACTCCTGCCCGTGCTGAAAGAGGACGCCGCGGTGTTCCTTCGCGCCGCCGTTCTGCCGGAAGAAGGAGGTCCACCGAAGCTCTCGATTCAGGAGATGGTGAATCTGGAGGAAGCTCGCATGGATCTTCCGTCGCTCATTTCAATCCGTATCTGGTTGAAAGATGAAAGTTTCACTGAGAAGGCCGACGCTCTGAACGAGCTCTTTGTTCGCAAGCGAGGCACGACCGAAGTGCGCCTTCGTCTGGAGAAGGCCCGCGATTTTTCGGTAATCATGGACGTGACGAACAAGGTACGGCCGGACCGGGAGTTCCAGGCGGAACTGGAAAAGATCTGCGGCCCCGAATCGATGGAAATACTGGCCGGCTAATCATGGCTGACGACGACCTCCAGTCCCTGGACGAAGCGGCTACTGAGGCTCTGACCCAACCGGTCGATAATCCGAGCTGGCATCGCGTTCAACTCGCTCGCCATCCCAAGCGCCCTCATTCCCGAGATTACATTCAGAGCTTGATTACAGGTTTCGTCGAGCTTCATGGTGACCGTTTCTTTGGCGATGATCCCTCAATCATCGGCGGAATGGGCTTTTTCGAAGGGACGCCAGTCATGGTGATCGGGCAACAAAAAGGTCGCGACACGAAGGAGAAGCTGCTGCGTAACTTCGGCATGCCGAAGCCGGAAGGCTATCGCAAGGCGTTGCGCCTGATGCAACTCGCTGCCAAGTTCCATCGGCCCATAATCACGTTGATCGATACACCGGGCGCTTATCCGGGGATCGATGCCGAGGAGCGCGGGCAAGCCGAGGCGATCGCCTATAACCTTCGCGAGATGTCGCGCCTGGCCAGCCCGGTAGTGGCAGTGATCATCGGCGAAGGTGGCAGCGGAGGCGCGCTGGGCATCGGTGTTGCCAACTCCGTCTACATGCTGGAGAACGCCTATTACAGCGTGATTTCGCCGGAGAGTTGCGCCGCTATCATCTACCGCGATTCGGGCAAGGCGCCGGAAGCTGCAGCCGCCCTGCGGATGACCGCCGGCGATCTTGTCGAGATGAAACTGATTGACGGTATCATACCGGAGCCGCCCGATGGCGCGCATCTGGATCCCGACGCGGCGGCCTCTTCTCTTCGCGCAACGCTGCGTGAGGCATTGAACGAATTCTCGGGTATGACTCCTGAGGACGTTGTCCAGCAGCGCTACGAAAAGTTTCGGCGGATGGGAAATTTCTTCAGCGAGGCTCTCATCTGAGCAAGATCGTCATTGTAGTAGCGATTTTTGTAGGGGCCTTCCTCGCGCTGGTTGCATATTCCACTTTCTCGGGTCCACGATTTCGTGCCGAAGTCTGCATGGAGTATCAGGGCCGTTCGGCCTGCCGGACCGTAAGCGCGAAGAGCGAGCAGGCTGCCGTTCGATCCGGGGCCGAAAATGCCTGCGCCGATATCGCCTCCGGTGTAACAGACACCATGCGCTGTGTGGGCGCCGAGCCGAGAAGTGTGAAGTGGCTGCGAAGGCCCTGATGAGCACGGCTGGCTGAATTACCGTAAGAAAACCGGCGGGCCCCGCGCACTGCAAATCTTCACAAAAAAAGGCCTTCCTTCGGTTTCACGGTAATCCGCTCGCCGGTCCTCACCATCTCTTACTGACGCCTGACCTGGCTCCTGCCTCATTCTGTTTGCAGATCCGTTGTCGATCGCGGGGAAAGAGGGGCCATGGCGGCAAGATCTGTAGTACCCATTCGACTCATAACAGCTCTCGCAGCGATTGTTCCGCTTACTTTCGCTCTCGGAGGCAATGAGCCGCCGAATGTTCTCATCGAACGCGGCGCAGAACTCATCCATCAGGGTAAATACGATCAGGCCGAAAATGCTCTGCGCGCAGCACTCACGGGACTCGGCGACTCCGAAGGGGTTGAATGGTTTATCGCCATGTCCAATCTGGGCACAACCTTCTACTATCGCGGGAGGTTCGCGGAAGCCGGGAAAGCTTTTCGCCGTGCGCTTGAGATCTGGCCGCGGCTGCCTGCCGGTTCGCGGCCAAACGGAGCAGCAGTCCTGAGTAATCTCGCTTTGGTCTACAGCCAAACAGGACAGTTCGATGCTGCCGAGCGGACCGGCATCGAGGTTCTCGCCGTTCTGGAAAAGACGTATGGTCCGGATAGCAATTCGGTAGCCAAGGCGCTTAACAACCTGGCGGGGATTCATCGAGAACAAGGTAAATACAAAGCGGCCGAGGTGGAAGCGAGGCGCGCGGTCTGGATACTGTCAAAAGCCGGCGATTCCGAGCCCATGGCACTTGCGGCGAGCCTCGAACAGCTTGCGGCGATTCAGGAATTACAGGGGAACCTGGACGAGGCCGAGGTCCTTCTCGTGCGAACGAAAGAGATCTGTGAGTCCACGGTCGGTTCCACAGATCCTCGACTCGCGGAAATGTACGCCGCAATTGGTGCGCTCCGCATTAAGCAGCATCGTTATGACGAGGCCAAGGTCTCGTTGGAGCGGGCGCTCGGGATATGGCGTCAGTCAGATTCCTCGAAATCGCCGCAACTAGCACGGTCGTTAAACAATCTCTCGCAGGTTTACAAACTGACCGGAGAATATGAACACGCTGAACCGCTCTATCGGCAATCCATCGCGCTGTGCATGGATACCTTAGGAGATCAGCATCCGAGCTGCGGTATCTTTCTCGGAAACTTTGCCGATCTCCTCGCCCTCGAGGGCCGCTTCAAGGCGGCGAAGACGACTTATGAAAGAGCGATATCGATTCTGGAGGCCCGGCTCGGATCACGCCACCCTGACGTGGCGCAGCTTCGCGATCAGTTGGCCGCTCTTGAGCGCAGACCCGCTCGCGAGTCGGCCTGGACCGTCAATGTTCGCCAGTTACAGCATTCGCCAGCGCATTGATCAAGAGGCGCTCTGACTCGAAACGGCGGTGTTCAGCCTCAGGTTAAGACGGCGTGAGACAAGTTGTTCAAAGCGTGGATGGCCGCGTAGTGCGTCGTAGGCAGGATGCGTGCCGATCCGAACTACATTGGGTTCGCGGCAGTTCGCTGCTTCCTCCAGCCAGGTGAGTGCCCGGTCTGTCTGTCCAAGGCCGATACAGGTGAGAGCCAGACTGGTTGCCGGAGCGTAGCTAAGGCTGCGCATCGATTCGAGCCGGGCCAGAATTTCGCAAGCTTGCGACACGTGCCCAGCCAGGCCGCATGCCTGTCCCATTGCGCCCAGGAACGTCGGGAGATTGCCGGCGAGACCCAGTGCACGCTCGAGCATTTGAATCGCTTCTTCGTAACGCCCGCGCTGAATGAAGAGCCGTCCGAGAGCGCAATAGTTCCTGTGATGGGAAGGATTCGCATCCATCATGGCTCGCAACACCGCCTCAGCCTGTTCGTACTGCCCCTGCATCATGAAAAGAAAAGCCTTTCCCTCACCGATGATGGGCGATAAAGGATCGAGCGCCAGTGCGATCTCTATTTCGCACATTGCCTCTTCCAGGCGGCCGAAAATCGGCAGAAAGTCGATCGCCAGCCAGTGGTGCGCAGTCGCATAGCCGGGATTGAGATCGAGTGCCCGGCGGAAATGGGCTTCCGCTTCCGTCCAGTTCCAGTCGTAAATCGCAATCAGCAGTCCCAGCGAGCAGTGAGCTTCTCCAAGAGAAGGATCGATCTCGAGCGCCCGCGTCGCGGCAGCCCTGGCTTGCGCGATTACTTCCGCGGGCTGCTGCATGCCATGCTCGGCAAGCAACGCATATGCGTCGGCTATTCCCGCGTAGGCGGCCGCGAATTGCGTGTCGAGCGCGACCGCCTGCTGGAAGCTTTCGAGCGCCCCCCGGATTCCAGGCTCGGTCCGCAGGTTCCATTGACCTCGCCCCTTCAGATACAGTTCGTAAGCCTCGCGATTGTAGGAAGCAGAAGTCGTCCGGCTCGATTGCGCTTTTCCGAGCCGGATGCGAAGTGTCGAGATAATCGCCTCCGAGATCTCCTGCTGGATGTCAGCCGCATCATCTGACTGGCGCTCGTATGTCTCGGACCAAAGATAAAGGCCGGATGCCGTGTCAATCATCTGCGCCATGACCCGCAGCCTGTCCGCAAACCGGCGGATGCTCCCGGTCAACAGCGCCTGCGCCTGGAGTTTCTCCCGAATGAGCGCTAAATCAGGGATGCCTTCGGTTCGGAGCTGCGCTGCGGAATTCCAGGCTACGACCTGGAAGGCCTCGATTCGGGTGAGTCCGTGAATGAGCTCCCATGTGAGCCCGTCACCGAAGCAGCTTCCACCGGCCATTCCAGAGAGATCCACGAACGGCAGGACTGCAATGCGGTTTACGGCGGATTCTCGAGGTTCGATGGTTTGCGGCTCGCGCCTGCGAAATAATGGCACGTATCCGCCCTTTGGCAACTCAATCAGGATGTCGTCGTGCCGGCCGTCATCGTCGTAGTATTTGGCGAGCTTCGCTCTGAGCCGCCTCGCCTCCACCCGCACGATCGGGTCCGCGCCAGGATCGAATGACTCCTGGCGATCGAATACCTCCAGGCCAAGTCGGTATTCTTTTAAGTCGTCCGATTTCCCTTGTAGTGTATCGGTGACGACGAGTCGCAGGAACCGGCACATCCGGTTGGAAGGCGCAAACTCGCGGCTGGCCAGGATGCGTCTTAGCTGGGCTCGGACAGATCCCGGATCGGGCTGAGCAACCGGCGGTTCGCGTTTCAAGGGAATCGGCAAAAAACGATGGAGCGGGAGACGAGAATCGAACTCGCAACCAACAGCTTGGAAGGCTGTGACTCTACCATTGAGTTACTCCCGCCTGTACTTCGAAGTTCTTCTCTTATTTTAGCCGACTCACGCCGCCTGAAGAAGCTCTTCTCCTGGTTGAGAGAATGAAAGCGCCTTTATGATCGCCCTGCTACTTCTGTTTGTCGCTTCGGATGCGCCGGCGAAGGGTGCGCCACCGGTTGAGAACGCGTGGTCGGTATTGGACTATGGTGTTGTGGATAACAGCGCGGACCGGCGCTCCCAGGCTGTTCATGCTCTCGCGATATTGGAGGGAAACGTTCACGCCGGGAAATTGGCCGAGCACGCCCTCAAAGATAGCAATGCCGACGTGCGCGCCGAGGCGGCCAATACACTCGGCCGGATGCACGCGACATCTGCCGTTCCCTTGCTGAAACAGGCGCTGAATGACCATGAGGTAAACGTCGTGCTGAGCGCCGCCGGCGCTCTTTACGAACTGAAGGATCCCGCCGCGTACGACGTGTATTACGCTGTCTTGACCGGCCAGCAGAAGAGCACGCAGGGACTCCTTGCCTCTCAGTTGGCGATGCTCAAAAGCCGGAAGGAGATGGAGAGGTTGGCGATTGAGACCGGGATCGGATTCATACCCTTTGGCAGCCTCGGCTACCAGGCCTGGAAGACCATTACTCGGGACAACTCCTCATTAGTGAAAGCCGCGGCAGCCCTCAGGCTGGCAAGCGATCCCGATTCAAAGAGCGGGCAAGCGCTGGCAGCAGCCTGTAAGGACGATAGCTGGCAGGTTCGTGCCGCTGCGGCGCAAGCGATTGCGAAGCGTGGCGATACCACGCTTATGCACAATTTGACTCCGCTGCTGAATGATCCGACCGACGCGGTTCGCTATGAGAGCGCTGCATCCTTGATCTGGCTCTCACAGCACCCGCGTAAACCTCGGGGATTGCGCCATTAGCCGTTCTTGCCTCACATCTGTTGAAGCCGCGCGATGCGATCGGCCGTCGATGGATGCGTGGAAAACAGGCGCATCAGCGACGCCCCGGTGAACGGCTGGATGATGAACAGGTGTGCTGTGGAGGGCGTAGCATCCATTGGCAGCCGCTTCGAATACGCGTCGAGCTTCTGCAATGCGGCGATGAGTTTGTGCGGGTTCCCGGTGTACTTGGCCGAGGCCGCGTCAGCATCGTATTCGCGGCTCCTCGAAATCGCCATTTGGATCAGCATCGCAGCAAAAGGCGCAAGGATCAGCATTAGCACGCCGCCCCAGCCGCCACCACCTTCTCTGTCGTCATCGCGCCGTGCGCCACCAAAAAAGAAACCCATTCGCGCGAGGAAAGTAATGGCGGTAGCAATCGTGGCAGCAACGGAACTGATCAGGATGTCGCGGTGAAGCACGTGCCCCAGTTCATGCGCGACGACCCCTTCGATTTCCTCATCCGACATGGCGCTCAGAATTCCTGCCGTAAAAGCAACTGAAGCGTGCTGCGGGTTCCGGCCTGTTGCGAAAGCGTTTGGAGAGTTGTCCGGAATCAGCCAGAGCTTCGGCATTGGTATGTCCATCCGCTGGGCGAGCCCGGCTACAATCGGGTAAACGCGCGCATAAACGTCAGAATTCTGGCTGGGTGTCACGGGCTGCGCCGAATACGTCGCCAGCGCGATCTTGTCAGAAAGGAAGTAGCTGAAGAAATTCATCGCGATCGCGATTGCCAGGCCGGTGTAGAGGCCGTTCCGGCCTCCGAAAAGCTCGCCCAGAAACAAAAGCAGGCCGCTCAGAACCCCAAGTAACAAAACTGTTTTCAGTGTGTTCATCGGGGCGCCGCGTCGAAGAGTAAAAGGCTAAGATGTTGGCTTGGTATTGCCGCCCGTTTTGGATGATTGTTGCCTTCGATGGTGCGAATGCTTTTCGGTGCTGCCAGGCTTGGAGCTGTCATGGCGTTGCTGCCCTAGATCCGGATTGTTCGTTCCCGGTTCCTGCCGCGGAATGTCTTTATTCTGCGTGGGACTCGTTTGAGTTGTACTTGTTTGCTGTGCTTTAAGCATACTCAATCCGAGGCCCAGCACGCCACAGAGCATCGACACGGCAATTCTTCGCATTTCTGTCCAGAGGACCTGCCCGCTGGTTGGACCAGCGTTCGTTCACTTTTGTTTCTCCGGATCGGAACCGCGCTATTGCCCTCCCCTCGGCGGCTGTTGTGAAAGGGTCCCGACGTTTTCCTTGTTGACGACGAATGTGCCCGTATCTACGTAGGTAGGTATCGGAGAAAAGATGTTTTGCCCCCAGTTCCCCGTCAGCGGGTTGGGTGGATGATGATGCAGGTCATCCAGAAGTTTGGCGCCATAGTAGGCCATAGTCCAGGGCTTCTGGGCGATGGTGGCGGAAATCACGCCCTTATTGATCCAGTCGACTGTGCCCGGATCGGTGTCCATGGCGACAATCTTAACTTTTCCATTCATGCCGGCTCTGTTTACGACATCCGCCACTGCCGGACACGAAAGCGCTTCCAGACAAACAAATGCATCTACCTTGGCCTTGCTGTCTAACAGCTTCTTTGCACCATCGAACGCGACATCCGAATTGCCCTCCATATCGACGACCTGCATTACTTTCAATTCCGGATGATCAGCAAAGCCGGTCTGATAGCCCTGAAGGCGCTCCTTCAAGTTGCTTTGATTGGCAATCGTAAAGATCACAACGTTTCCTTTGCCGTCCAGCAGCTTGGATGTCATCTTCCCGCCGATCACACCGGCGTTGTAATTGTCCGTTCCAACAAAGAAGAGACGCTTGCTCTCCGGCGCATCGGAATCGATCGTGATCACGGGTATGCCCTGATCCAGCGCGGAATTTATGTCGGGCGTCAGGATGTTGGGATCGGTCGCAGAGACCAGAATTCCCGAAGGCTTCTCGGCAACCGCTCTTTTAAAGGCATCGTGCTCGCCCTGCGGATCGTGACCATCGGGTCCCTGGATCTCAGATTTCACTTTCATTTCGGCGACAGCGTGATTCAGCCCCTGCAGCGCAGTCTGCCAATACGGAATCTTTGTATTATCCGCGACTAGAATGTACTTTTCCTTGGGTTCGTGAATGGAACCGGCGCAGCCGGTCAAAAACAGGAAAACAGCTGGGCCTGCAGCCGTCGTGAGCAACCATTTTGCTTCTCGCATGAAGTCTACCTAGCGCGGGAGTATATCACGGAGGTTTGTATGGATCGGTCAACGACCATGGATCTATTTACTCCTTCTCGTGCCTGAAGTACACTGCCGCGAGCGGCGGCAGATCGATAGTCAATGAGTAGCTCCGGCCGTGCAGTGGGATCGGCACTGCTTCCACTCCGCCGAGGTTCCCTCTCCCGCTTCCACCATATTGCCTGGCATCGGAATTCAGAATCTCTTTCCAAAACCCTTTCTGAGGCGCACCGATTCGATAGTTGTCACGCGGAACCGGGCTGAAGTTGCAGACGACGGTAATCGCCCCATCCTCATCCGGACCGTTTCGAAGGAAGCTGAGAACATTCTTTTCCGCGTCGTGAACATCGATCCACTCGAAACTGACCGGCGAATTCTCGCACCAGTGCAGGGCCGGTTCGCGCCGATACACATGATTCAGGTCGCCCACCAGTAAACGCAAGCCGGCGTGCCGGCCGGACGCCAGCAGGTCCCAATCGAGACTTTTGTCGTGGTTCCACTCGCTCCATTGGCCGAACTCTCCGCCCATGAAAAGCAGCTTCTTTCCTGGTTGTGCATACATATACGCAAACAGCAGCCGCAAATTTGCGAATTTCTGCCAGTCATCTCCCGGCATCTTCGCGATCAACGAACCCTTGCCATAAACCACCTCGTCGTGCGAGAGCGGCAGGATGAAATTTTCGTTGAATGCGTAGACCATCCGAAAAGTCAGCTCGTGGTGATGGTACTTGCGGAACAGCGGATCCTGGGCTATGTACTTCAACGTGTCGTGCATCCAACCCATATCCCACTTGAATCCGAAACCAAGGCCTCCAACGTAAGTCGGACGGGAAACCATGGGCCAGGCAGTGGATTCCTCGGCGATGGTTTGAACGTCCGGGTGTGCCCGGTATACATCTTCATTCAATCGCCTGAGAAAGCCGATGGCTTCAAGATTTTCGTGCCCTCCATACTGGTTCGGAATCCACTCGCCTTCCTTGCGCGAGAAGTCAAGGTACAACATGGAGGCCACGGCGTCGACACGTAAACCATCGGCGTGATACTTTTCCAGCCAAAACATCGCGCTGCTCAGCAGAAAGCTCCGCACTTCCCCCCGGGTGTAGTCGAAGATAAAGCTGTTCCAATCAGGATGCACGCCGCGACGCGGATCGGCCGCTTCAAACTCGTGTCGGCCATCAAAATATCCGAGCCCGTGCGCGTCTTGCGGGAAGTGAGACGGAACCCAATCCAGAATCACCCCGATTCCGTTCTGGTGAAACTGATCGATCAGCGACATCAAATCCTGTGGCGGTCCATAGCGGCTGGTGGGCGCGAAGAACCCTGTAATCTGATATCCCCACGAGCCAAAAAAGGGATGCTCCATCACGGGAAGGAACTCGACGTGAGTGAAGCCCATCTCCTTGACATAGGAAATGAGCTCGCTCGCAAGCTCGCGGTAAGTGAGCGAGCGGTTCTCCCGGTCGGCGACGCGCCGCCACGACCCTAGATGCACTTCGTAAATCGAGATCGGGGCATCCATGCTGTTCGGACTGCTGCGCCGCGCCATCCAGGCCTGATCGGCCCAGTCGTAGCTCAGATCCCAGATGATGGAGGCTGTTTTAGGCGGTGTCTCGTTCAGGAACGCGAACGGATCGGCTTTGTCCGCGCGATACCCTTGTGGCGATTCGATGTGATAGCGATAGGGCATCCCAACCGACGCTTCGGCAATGCGGCCGGTCCAAATACCGGCGCCGGCCTGTGACAGCAGATCTGCTTCTGTCCGCCAGTCGTTAAACGAGCCAACCACCGAAACGGACCTCGCGTTGGGAGCCCAAACAGTGAAATGTACGCCGCCTGCTTCCGCGGCGTGCGCTCCCAGGACTTCCGCCAGCTTGATATGCGTTCCTTCCCGGAGCAGATAGAGATCATTTTCAGTAAGGACCCTGGTAAAGGCTGGCATGTTGGTTAATGACCGCTTGGCCCAGGGAGCACCCCGGCGCGCGGCTCCGGGGACATCAAGCTCAAAATGCCGCGCAACGGGATATGCACCCAGTCCGGGCGGTTGTTCATCTCGTATGCAACCTCGTATAACGCCTTTTGCAGCAGAAACGCGTCGAGCAGCAGTTTCTGCTCTCCGGCGTCCGACGGAACGCAACGCAGGTCCCGCGTTTTCGAAAAATACGCCTTCAGGTAGGCTCCGCTCACGCATTGTGTCCAGAATTCCGCCGCCGATTCCAATTTGCCGTCCGCTTTTGCGTCAAACAACGCGGCATAGGCGGCGTACTGGAAAGAACGCACCATGCCGGCAACATCGCGCATCGCGAGCGCTTTCCTGCGGCGTTCAGGCAGAGGCCGCGCCGGTTCGCCTTCAAAATCTATGATCATGAAATCGCTACCGGTATAGAGCACCTGGCCGAGATGGTAATCGCCATGGTGGCGGATCCGAACCGCGCTTATCGAAGAGTTACGAAGGGCATCGAACCTTGCCATCACTTCCGGTTCGAGACGCAGAACGTCGCGCGCGGCTCTGGCCGCGGCGCCCGTGAGAAGCGCCTGCTTGCGGCGCAGCGCTTCGAACGCGATGTCTGCCTGGCTCAGCAGATCCTGATATAGCTGCTGGGCATCCTGGCTGGTAAACGGCTCAGGAACGAAATCGGGGCCGGCATCATCGTCCTCAAATGCGGCGTGCATCTCCGCGGTCCGTATGCCTAATAATGCCGCCGCATCGAGATAGTCGTTCGATACATCTTGCGCGCTGGCGCCCGCCCGTTCGAAGAAGCGCTCCAGCGATTTCAGCGTGTAGCTCCAGGCGTCCCCTTGATTCCGAACGAACTGCTGAAGAATACCTGCCGTGTACGCTTCGCCGTTCTCGGTTTTGTACTCGATTTGCCCGAATACGGCGGGTGTGTTTTTGAATCCGCGATCTGTCAGGAACCTTCCGATTTCGATATCGGGATTGGTCCCTTGCTCGAGCTTCCGAAAAAGCTTCAGAATGTAGCGTTCGCCGTAGATGATTGAGGTATTGCTCTGCTCCGCGCGCGAAACGAAGCTCTCGAAGCGGGGTGCACCGTCGCCGCACTCGGCATCCAGCGCCTTCGCGCGCCGCCCGACAAGATTCCCGTGCCGGCCCTCGAACACGTCATCGCATACCACGACATCCAGCAAAGCCTGCCGAAACTTTACGTTTGAAAGAACGCCATACAGAACACCCTCACCGCCGTCCGGTCCGCGAAGCTCGCAGACGGGCTCATCAAGAGCTGCCGCGGCTCCGGGTTGTGCCACGGCAAGCGGCACGAAATATTCATCCGAGCCTCCATCCCGGTATTCGATTCGCACCACCAGGATGAACGCGCTCGCGGTTGGCACAGAGATCAGATCCTGAATCGTGAGACGCTCGATCGTTCGGGCCTTGGCGCGATACCATCTGCGACCGGAGATATAGCCGGGAAGAATTGCAGAAAGGCTTATGAGCGCACGCTCATCGTCGAACGGAGCATCCCATTCGGAGATCTCGATTACCGGCCAATCGCTCATGCTTTATAGGAAGTATTCGAAATCCGTCTCCACCCGGAGTCGCCGCCGGATACGAAGGATGTGAGCAGGCACGCTCTCGGGATTGAGTTGTACCCAGTTCCGCCGGCCGTTCCACACGTAGCGCGCGCCGGTTAGTAAGTCGTTGGCCTGATACGGCCTGTCTTCTTCTATCTGCCACTTATGGAGCGGCAGCTCGACGAATCCGGACTGAATATGATGCGGGTCGAGGTTGATGACGACGACAATCAGGTTTGCCGGATCTTCAGAAAGCTTGCTGTAGCAGATCAACTGGTCATTGTCCGTCGGATGAAATTCGAGGGACCAGTCGCTCTGCAGAGCAATGTTCTCGTTGCGGATGCGGTTTACTAAAGCGATAAACTCGCGCAGGCTATCCGGACGATCCAAATTCCAATCGCGAATCTGGTACTTCTCCGAATCCAGATACTCCTCGCTCCCCGGGCGGACGGGCAGGCTCTCCATCAGCTCGAAAGCCGGCCCGTAGATGCCGTAATTCGCTCCGAGCGTCGCCGCCAGCAGGAAGCGGATCATGAATGCCGCACGGCTGCCAATCTGAAGAAATTCAGTGAGGATGTCGGGCGTATTCGGCCATTGGTTGGCCCGGAAGAATTCGCGGACCGGGGTTTGTGTCAGTTCCGTTAAGTAAGCCGTGAGTTCGTACTTCGTGTTTCGCCACGGGAAATAGGTATAAGACTGGCTGAAGCCGAGCTTCGCGAGCCGGTACATGATCTTGGGACGCGTAAACGCCTCAGACAGGAACAGTGTTTCAGGCCAGTCCCGCTTGATTTCCGCGATGCACCACTCCCAAAAGGGAAAGGCCTTGGTATGGGGATTGTCTACGCGGAAAATGCGCACGCCCTGATCGAGCCAGAAGGTAAAAACAGACTTAAGCTCCTCCCAAAGCTCAAACCACTTTGGAGTTTCGAAATCGAACGGGTAGATGTCCTGGTATTTCTTGGGAGGGTTTTCGGCGTATTGAATTGTGCCGTCCGGCCGCTTGCGGAACCACTCGTCGTGGTCTTTCACGTAAGGGTGATCCGGAGCAGACTGAAACGCGATATCGAGAGCAACCTGCAAGCCCAGGTCGGAAGCGCGGTTTACAAACCGCCGGAAGTCCTCTATGGTTCCCAGGTCCGGATGGACTGCCTTATGGCCGCCCTCGGCGCTACCGATCGCCCACGGGCTGCCCACGTCCCCAGGTTCCGCAACCACCGAATTGTTTTTGCCTTTGCGAAAAGCTAAGCCGACGGGATGAACCGGCGGGAGATAGACCACGTTGAATCCCATCTCGGCAATGTAGGGGAGCCGCGCCTCACAGGCCGAAAGGGTTCCGTGCCGGCCGCCTTGAGAAGAGGTGGACCGCGGAAAAATTTCGTACCAGGAGCTGAATCGCGCGCGCACGGGATCGACAACAATGGCCAATTCGCGATCTAGCTCAGTGGCAAAGCGCCGGTCCGGATAGCGCAGAATAACCTCGTTGAGACGGGCCGCAGTGGCCTGAACCCGTCGTGTTTCGGCACCGCTTGTCGTGCGTAGAGACTCAGCCTGCGCGCGAAGGTAAGTCGTATCCGGCTCGACGGATCTTCCGGCTGCCTCGTCAACAAGATTTGCGCCGATCTGATAGTCGATATCGGTATCGGTGTTGGCATCGATCCGCTTTTGCAAATCATGACGCCAGGTTTCCCAATGATCCACCCAGGCATGGATCGTGTAGCGGTATCGCCCCAGTTGCGTGACCTTGAAGCTACCCGCCCAGCGGTCATTTACGAGCGCCTGCATCGGGCTCTCGTTCCAGGATTGTGAATCCTCAGGGCGATAGAGCAGCGCCGCCGAGATCAAGTCGTGGCCGTCGGCGAAAATGTCCGCCTCCACACGCACGGTATCTCCCACGGTTCGCTTGGCTGGGAACCGGCCACCATTGATTTCGGGAGACACTCCCTCAATAACGACA
Source organism: Bryobacteraceae bacterium (assembly GCA_036557345.1). Taxonomy (GTDB): domain Bacteria; phylum Acidobacteriota; class Terriglobia; order Bryobacterales; family Bryobacteraceae; genus Bog-105. The sequence goes on along the minus strand of DATBHS010000157.1, from coordinate 3,609 downwards.
CGGCGTCTTCCATCCCGCTGCGGTTCTTTCGTGTTCGGGCGTTTAAGATCTGGCGGCATCGATAACAGTTTGATACAGCCGGATTGTCTGGTCCGCGATTGTGGACCAACTGAATTTCTCTTCCGCGCGCCTACGGCCCGCCTCGCCAAATCGAGCGCATTGTTCAGGATGCTTCAGCATTTCCGAGAGCCTCGCTGCCAGATCTTGCGCAAACTGCTCGGCATGGACTGGGAAGCCTGTAACCGGGTCCGCATCGAAGGGCACGAGATATCCCGTTTCGCCGTCAGCAACGATTTCCTTTATCCCGCCAGTCGCGCTGGCCACAACTGCCGCTCCGCAGGCCATAGCCTCCAGGTTAATGATGCCGAACGGCTCATACACCGAGGGGCAACAGAACACGCGGGCATGGCTGTAAAGCTGAATGGTTTCCGATCTCGAGATCATCTTTTCAATCCAGACGATGCGTGGATTTCTTTTGCGAGCTTCGTCCACCTTCGCGCGCATTTCCGAGGCAATTTCGGGCGTATCCGGCGCCCCCGCGCAGAGCACTACCTGCGTGTCGGGCGACAGGAACCGGATAGCGTCTACCAGGTGCGTCACGCCCTTTTGGCGTGTAATTCGGCCCACGAATAAAACATATGGAGTACTCTTGTCTACCCCGTAGGCTTCAAGCGCGGACGTGCCGCTTGTTCTCTGATACTCGTCGAGGTCGATGCCGTTGTAGATGACATGGATCCGCTCCGGCGGAATCGGATAGACGCGCAGAATGTCTGCCTTCGTTCCATTTGAGACCGCGACGACGGCATCGGCATCCATGATCGCCGTGCGCTCCATCCAGGCGCTCATCGCATACCCGCTGCCGAGCTGTTCGGCTTTCCACGCCCGCAGCGGCTCCAGGCTGTGCGTCGTCAGGACAAAAGGAACGCCGTATAACTTCTTCGCCAGGAAACCTGCCATCGCCACGTACCAGGTATGAGTGTGCACCACGTGGATGCCGGTAAGAGCCTTTATCTGCGTCAAGTTCAGGCTGAAGGCTTCGAGTGCGGTCTTGAACTTTCCTTCCGTGCCGTTGCTGATCTCGCTCCAGGGCAGCGAGCCACGAACATGCAGTTGGCCTTGATCAGACTGCTGCTCGCCCCAGCAGTGCACTTCCACTTCAATCTTCTTCGCCAGTTCGCGGCTGAGATATTCAACATGGACTCCCGCTCCACCGTATACGTTCGGCGGATATTCGCGGGTAAAGATTGCGGCTCGCAAATGGATCCTCCAGTTGGCGCTAACATAGTGCCGAACTGAAGTTCGGCACGGCACGCTGAAGCGTGCGCCACAAAATGTTCAGCTTCAGCCTGTCATGGCTGGGCCAAGGCCTTGGCGATTGCGGCCGAGGCAAGCGGAGAAATCAGCTCGTAACCGGCATCGTTCGGGTGCAGCCCATCGTAGGTGAGACTCTTCTTGAGCATGCCTTTTTCATCCACCATTGCCGAATAGTAATCGAGATAGACAAACCCATTCCGGTCGCAGTAATCTCTGATCCAGCCATTCAGGGCGACAATTTTGGCGGGCGGACGCTTGACCGCCTGGGGAACAAAGCAATCGCAAACCGGCATCACGGAAGCGAGAATGACGCGGATTTGGTTGGCCTGCGCAAGCTGCGCCATCGAGGCCAGATTGCCTTCGATATCGGCCAGAGTTTCGGGCCCTGTATTTCCGGCGATATCGTTTGTGCCTGCCAGGATCACGACGGCCTTGGGGCTTAGCTGAATCACATCGGGACGGAAGCGAATCAGCATTTGCGGCGTGGTCTGTCCGCTGATACCGCGATTCACGTATGGCTTACCGGGAAAGAACTTGCCGTGCGTCCGCCCCCAGGCGTCCGTGATCGAGTCGCCCATGAACACCACGCGTTTTTCTTGCGGAGCGGCCGTGCCCAATTTTTTGTTCTCCTCGCGATAACGCGCCAGATTGGGCCAGTCCTGCAGAATACGCTCGTCCTGGGCCAGGTGCATCTGTAGATTCCGCAGTTCTGCGCCCGCCCGCTGCTCGGCCGGCGATGCCGTTGCTTCGGTGCGGGGCGGCCTTTCCTGCGCTCGTCCGGTCCAGGTGGCCAATAAGAAAACCGGAATGCAGATAGCAGGGAATGGTTTCATCCTTTCAAATCCCCTAGGCCGCGCCCCTGCGCCGTATTTCAATATTCAACCGCTTGATCTTTTGATTCAGCGTCGATAACGGAATGCGGAGCGCCTCTGCGGCTTCCGTCTGGCTGTAATTCACTTTTTCGAGCGCCTCTATGATCTTCCGCCTCTCGAAATCCGCGACAATCTCGAACAACGATGCATCCGCTGACACTGCGCCGCTGTGATCCCGCGAAATCCGCATGCCGCTTGCCTGCTGCAAGTGTTCGGGAAGCACATGTGCCGGAACGGATACAGAAGTGGCCAGTACGACGGCGCGCTCCACCGCATTTTCCAGCTCGCGCACATTACCCGGCCAGTTGTGCTCAATGAGAATCTGCAGCGCTTCGGGCTCGAAGCTGAGCACTGAATGCCCATCGCTATTCAGGAATTTTTCGTTTTCACGGCAATATCGCGTGAAGAAGTAGTCCACCAAGAGAGGAATGTCGTCCTTGCGCTCCCGCAAGGGCGCCAGATTCAGATTGATGACGTTCAGCCGGTAATAAAGATCCTCGCGGAATTTACCGTCTTCAACCAGCTTCTTCAAATCCGAATTTGTAGCGGCAATGATGCGGACATCCACCTTTACGCTCTCGTTCGAGCCGAGCGGCATAAATTCGCGGTCTTGCAGGACGCGCAGCAGCTTTACCTGGATCTCCGGCGTAATAGTTCCGATCTCGTCGAAGAAAATGGTCCCCCTGTTCGCCGTCTCGAACAGTCCCTTGCGGTTCGCGATGGCCCCGGTAAACGACCCTTTAACATGACCGAACAGGATCGATTCCAGCAATTCAGTAGGCAGCGACCCGCTGTTCACAGGCACAAACATCTGATCGGCTCGCGCCGAATGCGCGTGAATCGCCTTGGCGATCAGCTCTTTGCCGGTGCCCGTTTCACCCGTTATCAGAATCGTTGCGCGGCTGGGAGCTACCTGGGCCACCTGGTCTAACAGGCGAATCATTCGCTCGCTCTTGCCGACGATGTTGGGGAACGCGTACCGCTGCTTGAGGGCGCGCTTTAGTTGTGTATTCTCGCGCTCCAGGTGTCCCTTCGAGATCATCCTGTCGATCTCGATCAGAAGCTTTTCGTTGTCCCACGGCTTAGCGAAATAATCGTTCGCCCCCGATTTCAAAGCGCGCACGGCCACTTCCACCGAGCCGTATGCTGTGAGCATGAAAATCGGAGTCTCGGTATCGCGCAGGCGGATATCGCTCAGCACTTCCATGCCCGAGCGATCCGGCATCATGAGGTCGAGCAGAACCAGGTCGTAATTCCCCGACTCGAACTTCTGCAATCCCGACGCCGCGTTTTCAGCCAGATCGACCGCGTAATTTTCGCCTGTGAGCAACAGTTCCAGACTTTCCCGAATATCCGCTTCGTCATCGATGACAAGTATGCGGCGCCGTTCGGGGGCGCCTACGCGGTCGGCAGGCAGATCTTG
>DATBHS010000156.1:0-56988 GCA_036557345.1 Bryobacteraceae bacterium | reverse complement strand
GGCGGATGGAACTTGGCACCCTGATACGAACCCGTTCGGCGGCTGAATTTTTTCTGCTTATGCGAACACGAGTTTCTGATATCCGCCTCTGACCCACGCAAGCCGGCCTTGATAATGGCGTTCAGTTTCCAGATGGCCGACCGTTCGGTAGCTGAAAGCGGCGGTCTCTCCGACGAACGATGCTTCCCGCCAGTCCGCCGGTCTGCGAGCCAGTGCTGCCGACCGGTCAACGACGACAAATTGACGGCATTCTTTTGCAGCAGACATTTGCGATTTCGCTCAGTCACGGTCCCGAGCCCGCAAATGGGCCTGCGAATGGTTTGCGGAGTTCGCCAGAAGGTTAAAGCGTCAGGATCAATTTGCAACTGACATCTGCGACATCCGAACCGCTGATTCATTGACCTCCTGTGCCGTTGCAAAACTTACCGTTTGCGAGACGTTGAGGAGAGCCTTTAGGAACGCATCAAATATTGAATCTCAGGAGTCTTGCATTCATCCTATGGTCAGTCATACGTCGTGCGCGCGCCCTGTCCTGCGCTGCCCTCGATTGCGTTCCCGACAGCAGACTTAAGACAATCGCTAAAAATACGCCGACACCTATGGCCATCGCCGCTCCCATGTGCATTCTCCTACGAACAGCATACACCTCCCCAGGCGATCACGGCTCGGGGCGCAAAGGACGCTTTGTGAGACGCGCTGCTGACATTGGTCGCTCTTCGTCATCGTCTTCGTATTGTGCTCAGCTGAGTTCTTGGGCCAGTCCGATGAGCAGCCCTTCAGGCCCGCGAATGTAGCAGAGCCGATACGCGTCTTTGTACTGGACTACTTCGCCTACGAGCTGCGCGCCGTGCTTGCGAAGCCTTTCAAGCGTCTCGTCGATGTCGTCCACGGCGAACATGACGCGGAGGTAGCCTAGCGCGTTCACCGGGGCGTTGCGGTGATCCGCGACGACAGGCGGTGTGAGGAAGCGGAAAGCTCGAGCCGGCCGTCCGGCATGCGCATGATGGCAATCTCGACGCCCTGATCGCCCAGTCCAGTGACACGTCCGGCCCATTCTCCTTCGATCGTGGCCCGCCCCTCGAAAGAAATCAATCGTCCCTCCGAGGTCATCGACGACGATTCCTACGTTGTCCATCCGTTTGAGCGCCATTGTGTCCAATCTACAAGGTGTCGTCTCGTCTAACAACGAACCCTTTCTGCAACACCGAAGCACGAGCGCGACGTGGAGCCTGAGCGATCGCTCCCGAAGCGCTTACTCGGGGCGGATAGCGGGCCAGCAGGAAACTGGCCGAGCTTCGCACAGTCCCGGGTTCCAATGGAAGGCTAGCGACCATCCTCCCGCAATCCTGTCGATGAGCGCATTGGTCTGTTGTCGCCAGTTGACCAATTGCTGCAAGAGTACTCTCACAAGTTTCTTCCCATAGAAGTCCGAGTGGTATATTATCTCTTTGCATAGAACTTCTAGTGGAGAGACTGATGCCCAAGAAGAGCCAATCCAACAACGAAATGTTCAAGGGGACCCTGGACATGATGATCCTGCGGACCCTTGTCGCCGGTGATGCACACGGGCATACGATCGCCAAAGTCATTGAGCGCACCTCTGAGGATCTTCTGGAGGTGGAGCAAGGCTCTCTTTATCCCGCGCTGCACAGGCTCGAGGACCGAAGGTGGGTTTCCTCCTTTTGGGGTGCGAGCGAGAACAATCGCAAGGCCAAGTTCTACCGGTTGACCGCAGAAGGCCGTAAGCAGCTGGTTCGTGAAACCAGCCGCTGGCGGCAAATGACCCGCGCAATTGGGCTTGTGATGGGCGAAGAAGGCGGTGCGCAATGAGCTGGATGAGATTCCTACACCGCAAACGCTCCGACTCCGAGTTGCAGGACGAGATTGAGGCCTTTCTGACGGAAGAGACTGCCGACAATGAGGCCCGCGGCCTGACACCCGACGCAGCCCGGCGACAGGCCCGACTAAAATTTGGCAACCGACAGAAGGTGCGCGAATCGCTGTGGATGCAAAACACTCCCCAACCGTTGGCCGGTCTCGCCCGCGACATAAAATACGCCTTTCGAACGTTGAGCCGAACGCCCGGATTCACGATCATCGCGGTCGCGGTGATGGCTCTTTGCATCGGCGCGGCCACCTCCCTTTTCACTGTTGCGCGTTCGGTGCTGCTGCGACCGCTGCCTTTTCGCGACCCGGCGCGGCTGGTGATGGTGTATGAACACTTCCGAGGAGGGGAATTAAGCTACCACCCTGTTGCGCCAGCCGACTTCTACGACTGGCGCTCGAAGACCCACGGCTTTGAAGACATGGCAATCATGCGTCCTGCCGGGTATAACCTCACCGGTGTACGCAATGAATTGCCGGAGTCGGTTGGCGCAGAGGCAGCTTCCTCGAACCTGTTTCCACTGCTGGGAGTGCAGCCGGCACTGGGCCGGGACTTTACGGAGGCGGACGATCAGCGCGGTAGCGCCGTTGTGATGTTGACCTGGAGCGTGTTCGAGAGACGGTTTGCAGGCGACGCGAAGATTGTGGGCGGCCAGATTCACCTTGACGGCAAACCCTATACAGTAGCCGGCGTGCTGCCCTCGTGGTTCACTTATCCCGATGCCAGAATTCAGCTGTGGGTTCCCTACAAGGCCGATGCCAGTGCTGAGATGCTTCAGCATCATGACTGGCATGGGAGCCAGGTAGTGGCAAGACTCCGCCCTGACGTAAGCCTGGCCGGCGCAATCGCGCAGGTTGGCGCCATACAGTACCAGAACCATTTGCAGTATCCGCACGATCCGGTGGCTGAAGATGTTGTTTCGCGTTCGTTGAACGAGGATCTGGCCGGAGATGTGAAGAAGCCGCTGATGTTGATGCTTTCCACAGTTGGTTGCATGCTGCTTATCGGCTGCCTCAATGTCGCCAACCTGCTGGTGGCGCGGGGCGCGGCACGGCAGAAGGAAGTGGCGATACGCAGCGCCCTCGGCGCTCGGCGGGCCACCCTGATTCGCGAGCAGATGGCCGAGAGTGTTCTGATTTGCGCAGCCGGCGGTGTGGGCGGGATTCTGCTGTCATTGGGCGCCACTGAGTGGCTGGCAAAAACGTGGAAGGACCTGCCCACCGCACAGAGCATTCATATTGATGGTGCGGTGATTGCGTTTGCCTGCGCGCTCATGTTCGCTGCGGCGCTGATTGCAGGCTTGCTGCCCACGCTTTCCTCAACAGGCAAGTCGATGCTGAAGGCCCTGCAAACCTCGGTCCGGACCGGCTCGAGCAGCCTTTCGCGCACCGCGCTCAGAAAGTCGCTGCTCACGGCGGAGATTGGAATCACCGTGGTGCTGCTGGTGGCCGCCGGGCTGCTGCTCAAGAGTTTTGTGCAATTGCGCGCAGCCAATGTCGGGTGCGTAGTAGACAACACGCTCACTTTGCAATACAACCTGCCCGTCAAGAGGTACGACACGCCGGAGAAGCGAAACGCATTCAACGAAGCGCTGCTGGCGCAAGTGAGAGCTATGCCTGGAGTTCGCGGCGCTGCATTGGGAACAACGGTTCCGGGAACAGGATACTGGGGTACTGACGAATTCACGGTGAAGGAGCATCCTCCGCTCAACACGGGCGAACACTTGCCCGACGCGCTGACGCGCTGGGCCGATCCAGGCTATTTCAGCGCGCTCGGAATTCCGCTTGTGAGCGGACGGTTCTTTACCAGCCACGAACGTGTTGAGCGCTCGTACAGGGTGATCGTGAGCCGTCGACTCGTTCAGCAATATTTCGCAGGCGAAGATCCTATCAGCAAACATTTGCACATTCCGGGGCGCGCCCACGATGGAGTTCCTAACCTGATGGATTGGGAGATTGTGGGCGTCGTCGGCGACATCTTGTACCAAGTCGGCAAAGAGCCGAAAGCCACAATATATTTCCCCATCCTCGAGGGCCGTAGCGATGCGACGCTCGCGGTTCACACGGCAACGGATCCATTGCAATTCTCGGTGCCGCTGCAAAAACAGATCGGGTCGCTCGATCCTGAACTTCCGGTCTCAAATGTGCTCACCATGAACCAGATCATTGGCGCGTCCCTGGTGAATGCGAGGCTGAGCGCAACCCTTGTGCTGGCTTTTGCTATTTTGTCGCTGATTCTTGCTTCGGTGGGATTGTACGGCGTGTTATCGTACCTAACCACTCAGCGGACCTCGGAATTGGGAATCCGCATGGCGCTCGGCGCGCAACGAGATCAGCTCTTGCAGTTAATGCTGATGGATGGCCTGCGGCCAGCGCTGTTCGGGCTGGGGCTTGGTTTGGTGATGAGCTTCGCGGCGACACGCATCTTACAGTCGATGCTTTTCGGAACGAAGCCTCTCGATCCTGTGGTTCTCTCCGGCGTGATTGCGACGCTGCTGGCAGTTGCGGTTCTGGCCTGCCTGGCTCCCGCATGGCGTGCTTCCCGGTTAGATCCAATGAAAGCGCTCCGAACCGATTAGAACAGGGCATCCGCAGATTGAGGCATAATCGCCAAGGCGTTCGTCGAGCAGGGTTCTGGGCGGATTACGGGCAACCGGAACTTGATCACCCGCCGATTCAATTGCCCGGATAGATCAGAGTTTTCAACAGCATCCTTTCTTTCCGCAATCCTGTTCCTCTCCACCCCCACCTACCATCACGGCCTTCCATTCAAAATTTTCGTAGTCCCTGCAGCGACTTACATTCGAACCTGGCGTTCTTCCCCGCCCGTCATCCCGTTGAATCGAATCATGACAAGTCGCGAACTCCGCAAACAGCGCCGCGAGGCTGAACGTAAAGCCCGAAAGCTCGCGTATCAGGAAAGCCGCCACCAGTCCTCGGCCGCCATGCCGGAAGTCACCTCCATTCCCAATTCGGAATCAGTGGACGAATTCACTGTTGAAGAACAAGAAGAGATGATGGCCCTCCGCGCTCGCGTGCATGCCCGCGCCGGGCTGTCCTCATCTTCGGAGTCCACCCTTGCGCCTGAATTCAAACCCGGCCCCACCGGTCCCCGCACTCCCGAAGGCAAGACCATCTCCAGCGGGAACTCTCTCAAGCATGGCCTCGCTTCCGGCCGCCTCATCATTCCCGGTGAAGATCCCGCCGAGTTTGAGGCGCTCCTGAATGATCTCATCGCCGAGCACGCCCCTGCTACACAAACAGAAGCACTCCTGGTTCAGCAAATGGCCCAATCCTGGTGGCTCACGCAGCGCGCCATCCGGTTTCAAGGGCAGGCTTTCACCCAAAGCCGAGCGGTTGAGCTCGCCGTTTTCAGCGAGGCGAAGACTCGAGAAATCGATACGCAGAAGCTCGCTCTCTTTCTGCGCTATCAGACCACCCACGAGCGCGCCTTCTACAAAGCTCTAAATACGTTGACCAAATCGAAGCTGAGCCGCGCGCGGGGGTGCCCTCAGGGCCAAGCGGTTTCTTCACGCCGCCAATCCGATCCCGAGTTCGTTTCGCATAAGCATCCCCAAACTAGCTGCACTCCCGAGTTCGTTTCGAAAAGACCGTCTCAAACTAACGCTAAACCCGAGTTCGTTTCGCAATACAGGCCGGTGGGGCAGACCATCGGGGTTCGTGGTCTGCCACCCTCATAACTTTCATCCTCTAAGCTGGAGTTGTCTTCGATATGCGATTTCAGTTTGCTTTCTTTGCGGCCTTCCTCTTCTTTGCCGGAATTGCCTCCACGGCAGGCGCTCAAACTTCGACGGCCGTCACGCGGGCGACGCTCGATAACGGCTTACGCGTCGTGATCATTCGCGATCCCCTCGCGCCGGTGGCCACGCTCGAAACAAATTATCTCGTGGGGGGGAACGAGACCCCGGCCGGATTCCCTGGAATGGCCCACGCTCAGGAACACATGGCCTTCCGCGGCTGCAGCGGACTTACTGCCGACCAGATCGCCGCGATCTACGCGCAACTTGGCGGTTACGTAAACGCGGACACCCAGCAGAACATCACGCAGTATTTCGTAACCGTTCCTTCGAAGGATCTGGACGTCGCCCTTCGCGTGGATGCCGCCTGCATGGCAAACGTCCTCAATTCGCAAGACCAGTGGGCTCAGGAGCGTGGCGCAATTGAGCAGGAAGTAGCGCGTGATCTCTCCAATCCGATATACAAATTCATCAAGCGGCTCAATCACGATCTGTTTTCCGGTACTCCGTATGAAGAAGATGCGCTTGGAACTCACGAATCGTTCGAAAAGACCACAGGACAGATACTGAAGGAGTTTTACCAGAAGTGGTATGCGCCCAATAACGCGATACTCATCGTTACCGGAGACGTGGACCCGCCGGCGACGCTCGCGAAGATCAAGGAGTATTACGGAAGGATCCCGCGGCGTAACGTGCCTGGTCGTCCGCAAGTGAATCTCAAGCCAGTTGCGGCTGATTCTTTTGTGCTGGACAGTAATTTACCGTATCTGCTAACGCTTATCGGATACCGGTTCCCGGGAACCGACAGCCCGGATTTCGCTGCCGCGCGCGTGTTGAGCGATGTGATGGCAAGTCAGCGGGCCGACCTCTATGGCTTGGTCCCGCAAGGCAAGGCGCTGGGCACCGAATTCGGTCTCGTAGAAACCTACCCGAAAGCGAGCGCCGCTTATGCGCTGGCCGCCCTTCCGTCCGGCGCAGACCCCACCTCGATCATGGCCGAGATGAAAAAGATAATGGCCGCATACGCAACGAAAGGCGTGCCTGCCGACCTGGTGGAGGCAGCCAAGAAAGGTGAAGTGGCCAGCGCAGAGTTTAGCCGGAACTCGATTTCGAATCTCGCGGCCCTATGGTCCCAGTCCTTGGCCGCCGAAGGCCGCGAATCGCCGGACGAAATAGTGGAAGCCATTAAGCGCGTCACGCTTGACGATGTGAATCGCGCCGCGAAGAAATATCTGACCGAGCAGAACTCGGTCGTTGGCACACTCAAGCCTGCGCCTTCGGGCGAGGCCGTTGCGTCCAAGGGCTTCGGCGGCGCGGAACAGGCAACCTCGGCCCCTACCAAACCGGTAGCGCTCCCCGAATGGGCGGAGATCGCGGTTAAGTCTCTCGAAGTCCCCAAACAAACACTTCATCCTGTCGATATGCAGCTGTCGAACGGCATTCGTCTCGTCGTCCAGACCGAGAAGGCAAGCCCGACTGTGACGCTCCTCGGTTCCATCAAGACGCAAACCCAATTGCAAACGCCTGCGGGGCAGGACGGAGTAGCCGACGTACTTGAAGGCTTGTTTTCCTATGGGACGAAGACGCTTGACCGGCTTGCCTTCCAGAAGGCGTTGGATGATATCGCAGCATCCGAATCCGCCGGTTCAAATTTCAACCTCAAGGTGCTGAAGCAGGATTTCGCTCGGGGCGTCGAACTGCTCGCCGATAACGAACTCCATCCTGCCCTGCCCGAAGATGCATTTAAGGTCGTCCAGCAGCAAACAGCGCAATTGACTGAGGGGGAATTGAAGAGTCCGGGATATCGAGTCGAGCGCGCCCTGGTGCATGGTCTCCTTCCGCCCAATGATCCACTCCATCGCGAGACAACCCCGACGACGGTCATGTCGGTGACGTATCAGGATGTGCAGAATTATTTCGCAAAAACATTCCGGCCGGATCTGACGACCATCGCTGTAGTCGGTGATATTACACCTGAAGAGGCGCGTGCGGTTATCGAAAAGCACTTCGGCTCGTGGCGCGCGTCCGGGCCCAAGCCGGATGTCACTTTGCAACCGGTCCCGGCCAATAAACCCAGCGCCGTTCATGTACCCGACCCAAGCCGCGTTCAGGATTCCGTAGACTTGGCCTTGCAGCTGGAGATGAACCGCTTCAGTCCGGATTACTATCCGCTGCAGCTCGGCAACCATGTACTCGGCGGCGGATTCTATGCAACGCGACTCTACCGCGATCTGCGCGAGAAGGCCGGCTATGTCTACAACATCAACGACTCACTCGATGCCAGCGAGACCCGCGCCACGTATTCCATCGATTATGGCTGCGATCCCAAGAATGTTTCCAAGGCCAGAGTCATGGTCGAGCAGGAACTTGTCGATATGAAGAAGAACAATGTCACGCCCGCCGAGCTCCAACAGGCCAAAGCCCTGCTCTTGCGCCAGATTCCCCTCGCGGAATCGAGCGAGGATGCGGTCGCAGGCGGATTCATTGCGAGGGCCCGTGTCGGACTGCCGCTCGATGAGCCGGTTCATGCGGCTAAGCGCTACTTCGACATGACGGCGGACGAGGTCCGCGCGGCGTTCGCTAGACATATCAACCCCAGCGGGTTCGTGCAGGTTGTCCGTGGGCCTGTGCCACAGTAGAGTCAAATGTCTGATTCCGATGATAAGAACGTGAGGGTGGCAGAAGCCCTTCGTGAGGCGTTTGCGCCGCTCGTCGAACAGCTCACGCCGGAAGTCGAACCGGCAACCGTTTTCACTCCATCCTTAGAAGACAACAAAGACGAATGACCATTCGCGAACTGGGAACTCTGCTGCGAAACCGCAAGATCTCCTGCGTTGAGCTCATCGAACAGACGATCGCCGGCATCAAAGCCCGAACAGAGTCACATTGGTTCATCACTGTAACGGAAGATCAGGCGCGCGCCGAAGCGGCCGAACGCGACCGCGAATTCGCCGCAGGTCGCGACCGCGGACCGTTTCATGGCATCCCGATCGCGCTAAAGGATCTTTTCTACACACGAGGCATTGCGACCACTGCCGGATCGCTTGTTTTTCGCGACTTTGTCCCTGAATACGATGCTCCGGTCGTCGAACGGCTACGAGCGGCCGGCGCAGTCAGCGTCGGTAAAACAAACCTTCATGAGATTGCCTTGGGGATTACATCGAAGAATCCGCATTACGGCGCAGTGGTAAATCCTCTGGATCCGAATCGCCTTCCTGGTGGCTCCAGCGGCGGGTCCGGAGCGGTCGTCGCGGCGGGACTGGTGCCGATGGCGCTTGGCAGTGATACAGGCGGGTCCATTCGGATTCCCGCCTCCTACTGCGGCATCGCGGGGCTGAAGCCGACTTACGGGCGCGTGAGCCGCCGCGGCGTCCTGCCTCTGGCGTTCAGCCTCGATCATGTCGGCCCGCTCGCGTCCTGTGTTGAAGATTGCACGCTCACCATGGACGTAATTGGGGGAGGCGACTTCGAGCTTCCGCAGCGAACCGAGTTCACCGGAGTCCGAGTCGGCGTTCCCAAAAACTTTTTTTTCGAACGCGTGGACCCCGAAGTGGCGCGCGCAGTAGAGAACGTGATTTCAGAGATGCAGCGCCGCAAGGCCACCCTATGCGAGGTTCGGGTTCCTGATCTCAACGAGGCGAATACAGCGGCGAAGATTGTGCAGTATTCCGAGGTGGCCGCGCTTTACGTTCGTCATACCAACCCCGCCTTGTTTGGCCGCGATGTATGGGATTTGATTCAGCAAGGAAAGATGATCGCCGGCCACGAGTACGTGAACGCGCAGCGTATCCGGACGTTATTTCGCCGCGACTTCGACGCCCTTTGGAAAAGCATCGACGTCCTGGTTACGCCCACCACGCCGGTCACGGCCCCCGAAATCGATAAAGACAGCATCCGAATCGGCGGCGAAGAGGAGAATACGCGGATGGCCTCCACTCGTCTGGTTCGAGCAATCAATTTCCTGGGCGAGCCCGCTCTCTCCATTCCGTGCGGAAAAGACAGCTCGGGAATGCCGGTCAGTGTGCAACTGATCGGCCCGCCCTTCAGTGAGCCCAAACTGCTGCAGATCGGGAAGACTGTCGAAACGTTTTTGTCTGCCTGATGATGAACAGATGAGCGCCGGCGATTGGTCTGCCGGCCCTGGAGGTGATCTATGTCTTGCCGTCCCGATGAGCTCAAGCATGTTCCGCTCTTTGCCCTGCTTGATGATGACGAACTGGCCGTCCTGGCTGCGCAAGTCGAACTCAAGACCTTCGCGACCCGTCAGCGCATTTATAAAATCGGCGATCCCGGAGGGCGGGCCTATGTCATGGTCTCAGGGAGGGTCCGGGTCACCACGGTCGACGAAGACCAGCAGGAGGTGATTGTAGACGAGCCGGCGGCCGGCCAGTTCTTCGGTTTCGCCTCTATGCTCGATCAAACGCCGCATCAGAGCGGCGCAATTGCGCTTGAAGATAGCGTCTGTCTCGAGGTAGACCGCCACGACATCTCCGTCTTGCTGCAGCGTAAACCGCTTGCCGGAATGGATATGTTGACTGTGCTCGGCCGCCACTTCCACGCCGCGCAACAGTTGGTTCGCATCCGGGCAAACCGGAACGCCAACGAAATCATCGAAGAGAAGGCAACCTTCGGCGACCGCGTCGCCGATGCTGTGGCCCATTTTGGCGGTTCATGGGCCTTCATTATCACGTTTGCCGTTGTGCTGGCGATTTACACTGTGCTCAATATCAGCCTCGGCCGGGCAGCCTGGGACCCGTATCCATTCATTCTGTTGAACCTGTTCCTGTCCATGCTCGCGGCCGTGCAGGCGCCCGTGATTATGATGAGCCAGAACCGGCAGGACGCCAAAGACCGGGTACGCGGCGAGCTTGATTTCGACGTGAACCGGCGGGCTGAATCGGAGATTCAGGGATTGGCTCGCAAGTTGAACCTACTGGTCGATAAGGTGGACGACGTTGAAGAGCTTTTAAGGGTCAGGCAGGCTTGACGCATCTTGCGCGGACGCTTTCCCGCGTCCGCGCGCGTTATTTGATGAGTCTGTTTCCTCTATTCCTGACCTCCTTTCCGGCGCCGTCAGTGTCCGGATCCGGCACTTTTCGACACGCCCTGATTCTTGCGATCCCTTTGCCTGAGGTCCTCCTCTACGGTTTCAAGATCGCCTTCCGCTTGCGAGGGGACCGGCCGCTCGTCGGCGGCCAGGTTCTTATCCCGTTGCGAAGATTGCGAGGAAGGAGATGATTGCGGATCCTTTTGTTCCCCCATATTTAGTAGAACAACGAGGGCCGAGGCATGTTTCACTCAATTGAAACCTTATACACCGTCGTTCCCTGATACACTTCTCCAGGCCGCAGCTCCGTCGAGGGAAACTCCGGGCGATTGGGCGAATCGGGAAAGTGTTGTGTCTCCAGGCAGAATCCCGAGCGAAAGCCGTAAACGGCGCCGCCTTTCCCTTTGACGCTGCCGTCCAGGTGATTACCTGTGTAGAACTGCACCCCCGGCTGGGTGGTGTATACCTCGATCGTCCGGCCTGTGTTTGGCTCCGTCACGCGCGCGGCGAACGCCAGTCCGTCGCTCTTTTTGTTTAAGACATAGTTGTGGTCGAAGCCTATCCCATACCTAAGCTGTTGATCGCTCTCGCCGATCCGTTTGCCGATCGCTTCCAGCTTGCGAAAATCGAACGGCGTGCCGGCTACTTTGCACAGCTCCCCGGTTGGAATCAGATGCTCGTTCACGGGCGTGAACCCGTCGGCGTTGATCATCACTAGGTGATCGAGAATGCTTCCGGCGGCCTGTCCTGCCAAATTGAAGTAGGAATGATTAGTGAGATTGACGACGGTTTCCTTGTCGGTCGTCGCGTGATAGTCGATCTTTAACTCGTTTTGCTTCGTTAGCGTATAGCGGACGGTCACATTCAAATTGCCTGGATATTCGTCCTCGCCGTCGGGGCTGAGGTACTTGAGTTCGACGGCCGGTCCTTCGTCAAGGTCAATGCTCTTCCCGTTCCAGGCAACTTTGTCAAAGCCCTTCAGACCGCCATGCAGGGCATTCGGGCCATTGTTCTTGGCCAGGTGATATGTTTTCGATCCGAGTGTGAACTCGCCATTGGCAATGCGGTTTGCATAGCGTCCCACCAGCGCTCCCAAGTACGGATTTTTCGCCAGGTACCCATCGAGATTGTCGAAACCGAGCACAATATCCTCGAACCGATGATGACGGTCTGGCGTTTTTAGCGTGACCAAACGCCCACCATAGTTCGTAATCGTCGCTTCGATTCCGTTCGAGTTACGAAGCGTATAGAGGTCAATCTGCTCTCCGGAGGGCATTGTGCCCCAGTGATCTTTTCTCAGTTCTCGGCTCATTCCGGCAAGTAGTATACGGTATTAGAGATGCAAGGACCCGTTCGAAGGTTGAGCAGGCGCGAACTTCTCGCGTATCTTCTAGCCGCGGGCGCTGTATCCCGCGCGCAGCAGGTGGTCACGATTCCCGGAAAACGTCCGATGCTGCTGCATAACGACCGGCCCGAAGATTTAGAGACACCCGTGTCAGAGTTCGATTCGTGGCTCACGCCGAACGACGTCTTTTTCGTCCGGCAGCATCTGCCTCGTCCGTCAATAAATGCGGACAGCTTCCGCGTTGGGCTGGGCGGTCGCGTTGCAAAATCGATGGAACTGACGCTCGCAGATATCCAGAAGCTCCCGCAGCACAAAGTGGCCGCTACGTTGGAATGCACGGGCGATGGCCGCGGTTTCTTCCGTCCGCGAGTGCCCGGCATTCAATGGATGCGTGGCGCAATCGGCAACGCGGAATGGAGCGGGCCCCGGCTCAGCGACGTGCTCAAACTGGCAGGCGCTGATCTCCAGGCGCCTTACGTTACAGTAAACGGTGCCGACACCGGCATCGCCAAAACACCCGATTTCATCCGTTCCTTTCCGATGCAAAAGGCGCTTCATCCTGCGACATTGCTCGGACTCAAGATGAACGGCGAAACCCTTCCCGATCTGCACGGCTTCCCGCTACGCCTGATCGTGCCCGGCTGGGACGGAACAAGCTGGGTCAAATGGGTAACGAATCTGTCCGTTGCAACCGAGCCGAACAACGGCTTCTTCATGAACCCCGGTTATCGTTTCCCCAAATATGCCGTGACACCCGGCACGCCGGCCAAACCGTCCGAACTGGAGGTGATCGAAGGCATGCCCGTCAAGTCCTATATTACGAGCCTCACCGATGATCAACGAATTCCGCTCAAAGCCACAACGGTGCGTGGGATCGCATGGGCCGGCGAAGAGCGAATCACCAAAGTAGAAGTCTCGACCGACGGGGGCAGCACCTGGGAGCCCGCCAAGCTCTCGCGCCAGGATCTTCCTTTCGCGTGGCGCTTATGGAATATCGATTGGACACCGCCGCGCCCTGGTTACTTCACGATTCTGTCGCGGGCTACGGATTCAGTCGGACGTACGCAACCTGTGGTTGCCACCTGGAACCCATCGGGCTATCTGTATAATGCCGTCGACCGCATCGGCGTGACGGTGGAGGCGGCATGAGCCCAGCCCGGCCAGTTCTTGCGCTCCTGTCGTTGGCGGCCGTCGCGCTCGCAGCCGATTCGCTCGTCGATCCCGGCCGGAAAGCCGAGCAACAAAGTTGCGTCCAATGCCACAGCCTTCGCCTGGTCGATTCGCAGCGCTTGTCAGCCGCGGCCTGGGGGCGGGAGATCGACAAGATGATCGGATGGGGCGCCGTTGTGCCAGACCGGCAATTACTTCTGGACTATCTTTCCCAGGAATATAGTGACTCGAAGCCAGTCCCGAAACCGGAGCGGTCGGGCGACGGCGCAGCGCAAAAATCGAACCACTAAGGCGGAACCGCAACGTTATTCGGGCTGACCATCTTTCTCAGCGCGTTCCTGCTTTTCTCGTTGGAGCCGCTGATCGCGAGGCAGATCCTGCCCTGGTTCGGTGGCGCTGCCGCGGTTTGGTCGGTCTGCCTGGTTTTCTATCAAGCTGCGCTGCTGCTCGGTTATGCGTACGCCCGCTGGACCACACGCGTGTTACCGGCGCGGCGGCAGATGCTGCTGCACTGTGTTCTTCTGGCGACTTCGCTGGCTCTTCTGCCGGTTGGTCCCGGAGCCAGATGGAGCATGCGCGATTCACAGCATCCTTCGTGGCGGATTCTGGAGCTCCTGACTGTGACCGTTGGATTGCCTTTCGTCGTGCTCGCCGCCACCAGTCCGCTTCTACAGGATTGGCTGGCGCGCAGCGGAAACAAATTTCCGTATCGATTCTTTGGCCTTTCCAACTTCGCATCGCTCGCCGCCCTGCTTTGCTATCCGTTGCTCATCGAACCCTCGTTCGATATCCACGCCCAGAGGATCTGGTGGTCCGTCATCTTTGGCGCATTCGCCGTCGCTTGCGCCTGGACGGCGTGGCGTAGCCGCACACTGGCATCAACAACCCCTCCGGCCGCCCACGCGGACAACACTCCCATTCCGCAAAAAGCTTTCTGGTTCGCGTTGTCCGCATGCGGCTCCATGCTCTTGTTATCTGTGACGAACCACATCGACGCGAATGTAGCAGCCGTGCCGCTCTTGTGGATCTTGCCACTCGCCGTTTATCTTCTGAGCTTCGTCATCACATTTGGGGCCGGACGTATCTACATGCGCCCGCTCTGGCTGCGTCTCCTGGCCTTTTCGCTCGGCGTGCTCGGGTACGCCGTATACAACATCGACACGGTGGAAGCCATTCAGATTACGGTCCCCGTCTTTGTTGCCGGGCTCTTCGTTTGCTGCGTGTTCTGTCATGGCGAGCTGAACCGCCTGCGTCCCCCTACTGCGAATCTGACGAGCTTCTACCTGGTAATCGCGGCAGGTGGAGCTACCGGCGCAGTTTTCGTAGGCTTGCTAGCGCCTTCTGTCTTCGGCGGCATCTACGAGCTTCCTCTGGCTCTCGTCTCTACCGCTGCACTCGCCCTGCTGCTTACCTGGGGCGAAAGAGCCTGGGCCGTACGCCTTCTGTGGATAGGCGTAACCGCCGTAATGGGGATCGTGGTCGCCGCAAATGTCAGCGCCTACCGCCAGGATTCACTTTCGTTGCGCCGCAGCTTCTACGGCTCTCTTCGCGTCGTACAGTCGCCGCATGCCGGTCCCGATCAGACGCGCACGCTGTATCATGGCACGATCGAACACGGCGCGCAGTTCCTGTGGCCGCCTCGGCGCTTTCGGCCCACCGCGTATTACGGTCCCGATTCCGGAATCGGAATCGTGCTGCGCGAATGTTTCAGCGGCCCGAAGCGCGTGGGCGTCGTCGGGCTAGGAGTCGGCACGATGGCCGCCTACGGTCAAACGGGCGATACGTTCCGCTTCTATGAAATCAATCGCCAGATCATCGAAATCGCGCAATCGCTTTTCTATTACCTGCGCGAATCAAAGGCTCGTATCGAGATCGTCGAGGGTGATGCGCGGCTTTCCCTGGAACACGATCCCAGCCCGCCTTTCGACGTGCTGGCGCTCGACGCGTTTTCCGGAGATGCCATTCCCGTTCATCTGCTCACGGAACAGGCAATGGCTCTATACTTGAACCACTTGAAACCTGGCGGCGTACTTGCTTTTCATGTCTCGAATGATTACCTTGATTTGGCTCCTGTCGTCCGCCAGCTCGCGAACAATGCCGGCTATCGCGCCGTTCTGGTCAGAAGCCACCGCGAGGAAAGCGACTTGATTCTCACCGCCGACTGGGTACTGGTCACAAAGAACACGACCGTGTTGGAAAACCCGGCAGTTGCCATTCACTCCAAGCCGATAGCCGCGCCGCCGGGACTGCACCCCTGGACCGATCAATATAACAACCTGCTGCAGATTTTGAAGACTCCCGAGATCCGTAAGGGAGGTTAGCGTTCCGCGATCAATAAAATCTCATAGGCAAGCAAACCGGGAGCAACCGCGGTTGCCAGCCGCAATACGCAATTGGCGAAGCGCAGGAGCCGGTTCTCAGGGCGTAGCGGGATGACGCGCTCGAGCGGCATGATCGTGAAGTGGCGGCCGGCAATGCGATAACCGTGCTCCTCGAGGAGCGCGCGAACCGTTTTCTTCGTAAAGAAACGGAGATGCGACCAGTCCAGTATGCCGCGGTCCTCATATCGGAACCGGCCGAACAGGACCTTCAGACGTACCGTGAGATTCACCGCATTCGGCACCGAAACGATGAGCTTCCCTCGTTGAGCAAGCAGGCGGCGCGAATCCCGGAGCACAGGCGACGGATTATGCAGATGTTCTAGTACGTCGAGAAGCAGAATGCGGTCGAATGGTTGAGCAGAATTGCCGGCCAGTTCCCCGAGTCCGCGCTCGAGATTTTCGCTTAATCCTACTTCGAGCACTCGTTGGCCTGTCCCTGCCAGCCGGGAAACATAGTAATGCAACGAGTAAAGACTACGTTTGACCGCGTATGGGACGAAAAACTCCGCGTACTCAGGGTATGAGCGGACCGCGCGAGCGGTTTTCATGTAGCGGTAGACGGCCCGAACAATCGCCTTTGCGTATTTAGGACCGTTGACGCGGCAGATCTCGTCTCCATAAAACGTCGGGATCGGCACCTCGGCGATACGGAAGTTCTGATGATGAAGCTTGATGATGATCTCGGTGTCGAAATGAAAATCGTCAGTCAGCTTGTCGAGCTTGATCCGCGCCAGCGCGTGAACGTTGTATGCCCGGTAACCGCTGTGAAACTCGGTGAGGTTCAGGCCCAGAGCGCGGTTTTCGAAGGCGGTCAGAATTCGATTCCCAAGATATTTGTAGAGCGGCATGCCGCCTTTGAGAGGACCGCCGAAGTCCTTCATCATGCGCGAGCCGAACACTGCATCCGCCTCGCCCCGCACCAAAGGAGCATACATATGGGAGAGCAGCTCCGGCGCATACTGGCCGTCCCCGTGAAGCAGGACAACGATATCGAAGCCTTGTTCGATGAAATAGCGGTAGCCGGACTTCTGGTTACCGCCGTAACCAAGATTGCGCGCATGCTTTATGACTCGTAGTTTCGGCAGGTTCGTCATCGCCTGGATGCCGACGGCGAGCTCGTAAGTGGCATCTTCGCTGGCATCGTCGAAGACCACAACCTGTTCTACGTTTCTCCAGACGTCCGGCGTGATGCGCTTCAGAACCTTGCTGAGAGTAGTAAGCGCGTTATAGGCGACGATGAAGATGCCGATGCGCTTGCCCTGATTGTCTGCACGGACTGCGGATTCTTCGAGGGCGCTCTGGCGGAATTGCGGCAGCGGCTCAAACGGAAGGGTAAGGCGCTGCGGCGACGCAACCGGAGGGGAGGAAATCAGGGAGGCATTCATCGCTGCCGGCACGGCCACAGCCATGCTTCCGACCTGATCGTAACACCCGAAAATACTCGCCGGAGCTTTTCGGAACGTTAAAACGCGTTCACAAAAGCCGAATTATCGTGCTCGCAACCAGGGCCAGCTATAGAAGCGGCGGTAACAAACCATGCATCGGGCTGGCGTTACATGCAGCAGAATCAGCGGCAGGTCGCGCCAGCGGGTGTGCGATTTCCGAACTTGCTTGGACAAACACGTAGGGCACATAGAACCACCGAATTTCATGTGGACTCTTCCGAACGCATCTCTACTTCAGTTTATTCCCTGAGCCCTAGTCCCAGATACTGGTATAGATCCATGCCGCGGTGAGAAGGATCATGACGATTGCCGTAGCCCAGGCGATCGCATTCTGCCACCGGTTGTTCCGAAAGTTCCCCATCAGGCGCGGACGGTTCACAAGCAGAAGCATGTACACCAGCACAAACGGGATCAGGATGCCGTTGGCGACCTGCGAATACAGAATGAATTTCAGCAGAGGCAGATGGGGGATCAGTACGATGCCGGCGCCTCCGCCAATTAGAAGCGTGTAAAGCCAGTAGAAAATCGGGGCTTCGGAAAAGCGCTTGTCCACTCCCGACTCAAAGCCGAGCCCCTCACAGACGTTGTACGACGTAGCCAGCGGCAGAATCGTAGCGGACATTAGTGAAGCATTGATAAGACCGGCGGCAAAGAGCAGCGAGGCGAACTTTCCGGCGAACGGCCTTAAAGCGACTGCCGCTTGCGCGACATCGGAGATCTCGGGGTGATTGGAGTGATAAATTGTCGCGCCGCAGGCTACGACGATAAAAAACGCAATCACATCTGTGACGATGCAGCCGGCAATGACATCCACGCGGCAGAGGCCGTAATGGCGCGTATCGATTCCCTTCTCCACAACTGAAGCCTGCAAATAAAACTGCATCCAGGGCGTGATCGTGGTGCCGATCAGCCCGACAATCACGACCAGGTATGCAGGATCACTGCTAATAGTCGGGACAAGTGTTTGCTTCAGGGCCAGATCCCAATCTGGTTTCGCCAGAAAAGCCGAGAGGGGATAGGCGAAGTAAACCAGCGAAGCGACAACCAGGATGCGTTCTACGGGTTTGTAGCGGCCGCGCACAATAAGCGTCCAGACGAGGGCCGCCCCGACGGGCACAACGATATATTTGCTCACTCCGAAAATGGCCATACCGGAGGCCAGGCCTGCAAACTCCGAGATGATATTTCCAAAGTCGGCGAGACCCAGGACGAGCATGGTGAAGAAGGTGGCTCGCAGACCGAATTCTTCGCGAATGAGATCGGAGAGTCCCTTTCCGGTAACCGCTCCCATACGAGCGGCCATCTCCTGTACAACAATGAGACCCACCGTAACGGGAATCAGAGTCCAGAGCAACTGGTATCCGAACTGCGCGCCCGCCTGTGAGTAGGTCAGAATGCCGCCGGGGTCGTTATCGACATTGGCCGTAATGAAACCCGGCCCCAGAACCGCAAGAAATGCCAGCAGCCGCGAACTGATCAGCGTAAATGGCGATCTTCTGCGAATGGCTGCTTGGATCATGCTTTGGGGCTAAAAGCGCAAACCTTCATTGTTGACTATGATCATTTCAGGAGAATTAAGCTAGCTGTAATCCTCCCGGAACGTATCCGGTCTACTGTGTAATCTAGATGCCCAGAATCAAATTGTGCTTCCTATGGCACATGCATCAGCCGTTCTACAAGAACTTGGTGAGCGGCGAATATAAGCTGCCTTGGGCTCGTCTGCATGCCCTGAAGGACTACTACGGGATGGTCAAAATCCTGGATGATTTCCCGGAAGTCCGCCAGACGTTCAACCTGGTGCCTTCCTTACTGCTCCAGATCGAGGACTATGCAGGCGGAAACGCGCCCGACCCCTTTCTGCGGTTGGCATTAAAAAAGGCCGAAGATTTTGAGCCGCATGAAAAAGAGTTTGTCCTGCGGTATTTCTTCCAGGCGAATCCGGAGCACGCCATCGGGCGCTACTCGCGTTATGCAGAACTCTTCAGGATTATGCAGCAATGTGATCTGAATCCGCTCCGCGCCATCCCGGCTTTCGACGCGCAAAAAATTCGCGACCTCCAGGTCTTATCCCAAATTGCCTGGTTCGATGAGGAATTACTGCGCAATGACCCTGACATTCGCGAGCTGGTGGCGCGAGGTCGTGATTTCACAATCGAAGATCAGGCGCGCGCCGGCTCGAAGCAGCGCGAGGCGCTTTCGAGCGTGATTCCGACATATGCCGATTTCTATCGTCGAGGGCAGATCGAGCTCTCGGTCTCGGCGTTTTATCATCCCATTCTTCCCCTGCTTTGCGATTCGAATGTCGCGAGTGTTTCACATCCATACATACCGCTTCCGGCACAGTTCTCCTATCCCGGAGATGCGGAAGAGCAACTGCGCCGGGCTCAAGCCTATTTCGAAGAAAAATTCGGGACAGCGGCCCGAGGGCTCTGGCCATCGGAAGGATCGGTCTCGGATCAGACCCTGGACATCGCTGCAAAACTCGGATTTCAGTGGACTGCTTCCGATGATGGTGTGCTGGCGCAAAGTCTCGGACAGCCCGTATCCGCCGAAAACACCTACCGGCCTTACCGCTGGCGCTGCAATCATCGCGAGATCAGCGTGGTCTTTCGGGACCACAGGTTGAGCGACCTGATCGGATTCGTGTATTCGCGGATGGATGCCGATGAAGCAGCCGAGCACTTTATGCGAGAGGTACGGAAAAACTGCACTCCTATCTTGAAAGCCGGCCGCGATGCGCTGGTTCCCATCATTTTGGATGGAGAGAACGCCTGGGAATCCTACACCGATAACGGCCGGCCGTTTCTGCGTGAGCTGTATGCCCGGATCTCTGCGGATTCACAGATGCAGGCGCTGACGATTTCCGAAGCGCTGAAGACTACCGAACCGCGCGAGCTCTCCCACATTTTTCCGGGATCCTGGATCGATGCGAATTTCGACATCTGGATTGGAGCCGATGAAGACAACCGCGCGTGGGACCAACTGCGGCGCGCGCGCGTCACATATGACAAGACGCTCCGCTCTTCGCGGGCCGCCGGCATTCCCGATGACAAGAAACGGGCGGCCTGGGAAGAATTGCTGATCGCCGAAGGGAGCGACTGGTGCTGGTGGTACGGGCCGGAGCACTCCTCCGCCAATCGCGGAGAATTCGACCAGCTTTATCGGGACCATCTGGCGAACGTCTACCGCCTTCTTGGCCTAGAGCCTCCGCAGGAGCTGAGTCAATCGAACCTGAAGGAAGCGGAAGCGGAGTTGCACGAATTGCCGGGTGGCCTGATTGAGCCGGTGATCGACGGCGTGCTCACCTCGCGCAGCGAATGGTCGGACGCTGGCCGGTATCGTATTGATCACCGCTCCGGAGCGATGCACAGCCAGCCGCCGCTGATACGTGAGTTAATGTACGGCAGCGACGGACGAAACTTATTCCTGGCGATCGAGCTGAATGAACGCCCGACTGGCAAGCCGCCATTCGAATTCCAGTTGCGCATCCGCGCCGGTTCAGGGGAGCGGTATCGCATCCGCGCCTCGGCGCAACGTGCCGGCCCAGCGGCAATCGAAACAGATCTGCCGGCTGATGCGGTAAGCGGGGCGATCAAAGATCTGTGCGAGATCCGCATATCGATGAATGCTCTCGGCCTTCGCAGCGGCGAGTCATTCTCCCTGCAACTGGCACTCTACCGGGAGAATCTGCCGGTCGCTCTGCTGCCGACGCACGGTGAAGTACGCCTGCGGCCAACGCCGATGACTGCCTTCGCATTTTGACAACCTGAAGCAGAGGTCGCGGCATCGGTAGCGGGTAGCATGGTGGAGATCGCATTTGCGACGCAATTTCCATGAGTATCACTCAAAGAGAAAAGGCAGATCGCTTCCGTGCTCTCCACAACAGCCCTGGCGTATTCGTAATTCCGAATCCATGGGATATCGGCTCCGCCCGCATTCTCGCCGGCCTTGGTTTCCAGGCGCTTGCCACATCGAGCGCCGCCTCTGCTTCAGCCCTTGGCCGGAGGGACGGCGGGCTGACCAGAGATGAGGCGCTCGCGCACGCCAAGTTGATCGTCAACGCGACGGGCTTGCCCGTTTCAGCGGACCTGGAAAAGGGCTTCGGTGACGCTCCGGAAACTGTAGCGGAAACAATCCGGCTTGCGGCTGAAGCCGGTCTGGTCGGATGCACAATCGAAGATGCTACCGGTAATCCAGACCACCCTCTTTATGATGAGCAGTTGGCGGTCGAACGAATCGCTGCCGGGGCGCAGGCTGCTCGCGCGCTTTCCTTTCCATTTATCCTGACTGCGCGAGCGCATAATCTGCTCTATGCGAACTCGCAACTTGACGACACCATCAGACGCCTTCAGGCTTTCGAAAAGGCCGGAGCCGATGTGCTCTTCGCTCCGGGTCTGCCTGATCTCGGTGCGGTACACGCAGTCTGCACGGCAGTATCGAAACCTGTCAATTTCATGGTGGGAATCAAAGGCAAATCGTTTTCGGTAAGCGAACTCGCCGCGGCCGGGGTCAAGCGCATCAGCCTTGCGACTTCACTCTACCGCGCGGCAATGACCGGCTTTCTCGCAGCCGCATCCGAGGTGAAAGACGCAGGCACGTTTGGCTTCCTCGAGCGATGCGCTACCACGCCGGAACTGAGCCAACTCATGGGAATTTAAGTTATTGGATATCGATCAAAGCAAGTTGGGAATCAGCTAAAATTGAACGAGAAAGCCATGGCAGAAGCCCAGGAATTCGATCCCTTTGTCAACACAGAGGAGGTCGAGATCGATGCCGAAACGGCAACTGCTCTCGACGAGGCCGTCCGAGCTGCAGACGAAGGGCGTGTAGTTCCAAGTGAAGAAGTGCCGAAACTTATGAAGCAATGGCTTTCCAAATTCGCTACACAGACCCGGCGATAGCCGATCTTAAAGAGATTATCCGCTGGTCGTGGGAAAACCACCCCGATACGAGTGAGCGTTTTGGGCAGGGTCTCATCAATAGGATTGAGCTGCTGAAGAGCTTTCCCGAATTGGGAGCTCCGACCCAGCATGGTTCCAACGCACGTCAATTGCTTCACTGGCCGCTTTACATCTATTATCGAATCTACAAAGAGAAGCATGTGATTGAAGTTTTGCGTTTGCTGCATGCATCGCGTCGACCAAGACTTTGACCTGAGAGCGTCTTCCCAACACGTGTCAACTCGCCACTAACCACGCAAAAGCGCCTTCCATCCGCATTACGCGAAACGATCGCCAGCCGAAAATCACGACTCCGCGATGCCACGCCATACGCGTTCTTGTGTTGCACGCACTGTTTTATGCATGGCAGGCGCTCTATTTCTTGCTGGAGCGAGCGTGCCAGCAGTTGCACAGAACGTCCCTGCGTTCTACTTTCGGAGCTTTCTCGGCAAATGCCTGGACCATTCGCCGGATCCCAATGCGACCGGCGTTTTTCTTTCCGATTGCAACGAATCCAGTACTCAGCAGATCGTAGTGGCCGAGCTCCCCTTCATCCATGCAGTCGTTCTGCGCGTTGGCGCAAAGTGCATTGGCACGCTGGCTAACATTACGGTAGAGCGGATTCCTCTGCAGATCCAGGATTGCGGAGGCCCTCCAAGGCGAGGCCCCTTTTTTCTTTGGCAGCCGGTCAGCCAGCTCTTCAGGTGGGATGGAGATAGTCTCATCGCAGCGGCAGATCGCAGCCTTGTCGTGCAGCCCCAGGATGGCGCCGGAACGAACGGGACAGCACTGGTGCTTGGCCGCCGCGATCTGAGCGATCTCGAGTTCTGGACGCCTTTGGCAGTTGATCACACGACCAGGAAAGTGACGTCGACGGTCGTGCTTGTTCCGCAAGAGAAGGACCTTCCGACCGCCCTTCAGACAGCCGGACCCGACACCATCATCCAAATCGATCCGAACTTTTCCATGGACCTGACGAATCTGCCGACGTTATCGGTTCATGGGGGAGTGACGATTCGTGGAGGCCGCCGGCGCACGCGGCTAGGGCCGGAGCTGAGCATTTCGGTTAACGTGAATGCAGATCAACATCCGGCTCTATTTTCGGTCGATGGACCAGGCGCCCGTATTACGGGATTGCGTCTTCGGGGACCAAGCCGCCGGCTTGATACGAGCGCGCCGCTGGTGGATGGGATCTCGGTATCATCCGATCAATTCAGTACGATCATCGATCACAACGACTTGTCGCAGTGGACGAACGCAGCAGTCGAAGTGCAAGGCGCCCAGCAGATTCTGTCTACAAGTCCCGATCAACCGGTTTGCTCTCTTCCTGGTGCAAATCCGGCACGGCCGCTGTTCCCGGTTCGGGTGGCGCGAAATTTCATCCATGACAATGTGCGCGCGGAGATCGGCTATGGAGTGGTAGCGAGCCACGGAGGCTACGTATACATCGATCGCAACACATTCCTGTTCAACCGCCACTCCATCGCCGCCGATGGAACCGTGCCTTCCGGGTATGATGCCTGGTTCAACCTCGTGCTGTCCCGCTCACCGGTCTACGACGGGCACATCGGGCATGAGTTCGACATGCACGGTTCGGATCCGCAGACGGGAAACTCGGTTGACGGCGGCGCTGCCGGCAGCGAACTCAAAATCGGCAGAAATACATTTCTGAGCGGGAGCAGGCCTAATTTTGATGTCCGAGGCACCGCATGCAGGGAGCAAGACTTCATCGACAATATTTCGGTGCACGATCGGGATGGGGCTGTGCAGTGGTACTGCGACGACTGGTTCGGAGACCCGTCCTGTAGCTTAGGTTCCGACAGTATTCCAAATTTCCTCACCATTGACAGTGTATTCGGCGCCGCAAATCCAAGCGCGAAGCTCGGAGTGGGAGACTTCGACGGAGACGGCAAGGATGATCTTCTGCTTGCGACCGGCAACGCCTGGTACTACTCTTCGGCAGGCATCAGCGAATGGCGGTTCCTAAATGATAATTCCGAGATGATCGACACGCTCTTATTCGGGGATTTCGATGGAGACGGGCGAACCGATGTGTTCAAGGTGCATGGGCGCGACTGGCTGGTCTCTTGGGGCGGCATCTCGGGCTGGCAGAAGATCAATGAAAGCGACGCTCAGCTCAGCGATCTTGCGATCGGCTACTTTGACGATGATCGACGGGCCGACGTGTTTTACGCCAACGGGAGCGAATGGCTAGTGTCGTCCGGCGGAGTGGGTCCGTTCGAAGTTTTCGATACCTCCAGCTTCCGCGTCTCCGACCTTCGCTTCGGAGATTTCAATGGCGATGGCAAAACGGATGTTTTCGGCGTAGCGAACGGGGCCTGGAGCGTCACTTATAGCGGGAGTGTCAATTGGAAACCTCTGCGCTCCCGGTTGACGAATTCCGTAGCCGGCTTGACCGTCGGAGATTTCGATGGCGATGGGCGTGCCGACATTGTACGGAGGCGCATAGATTTCGGAATCTCTCTCTGGGAGATTTCTTACGGCGGCACGAGTGATTGGACAGCTCTCTGGCCGGCAAGTTTGAATATCGGCTCCCTCAGCGCGGTCGGCCGGTTTGACGTCGAGCCAGGGCTCGACGCGCTCCGCTGGCGCGGGAACTCGCTGGATATCGTTTCAGCTCGTGGGTTGCCTCGCCGTCACAGCCGGCAGGACATGCGCTAATCGGAAAAATAAGGAAGCCGTGTTGCCCGGTATTACGGTAAGATGCGAGGCCGGGTGAGAGGCGAACAAGTGTGCTCGTATTTGCTGTATCTGCTGGAAAACCGCCAAGTTGAACGGGGCGGCGTTCCAAGGTCGGATTCGTTTTAGCACCTGGCCGGTCGTTCGCCCTAAACCTGTTGATTGGCAGCCAGGATGGCATCAAGTCCTGCCAAGTTCCCTAGGACCCACAACTCTGCAATAGTGTGATCGTGCAAACAAAATAGAGCCGCCCCTAACCAGTAGACCGGCTTACCAGTTGGCGGGTAGCCGCGAAATACGGCCACCTGCGTTCCCGAGAAACGCATTTTTGCAAATGCCCGGCTGCCTTCACTAACACACTCAAGAATTTCGCATCGATAACCCGCAAGTGCACTCCGCACAGAATGTACATAAGCTTTGAAAGCTTCCTGACCGCGCAACTCACTACCAAGAGATCCACGGAACAAAAAGTCGTCAGTGACCAGGTCGGAAATAGCGGTAAGGTCGCCGGCATTCCAGATCCGATCGTAAAACCGTTGGACAAGGCTCGGAACACTCACGTCTTATCTCATGTAAATTGTAATCGCTGGAATAAACGTAAGAAGGTGAGGTCGAGACCGCAACACAGCGATTCTGAGAATGGCCCCTAGCCTGCATGTTGATCTCAGCCGCAGCCGAAGCGCCGATGTCTGCGAAGTGCTGTTTACGTCGTGTGCCGAGCCATTTGTGTGGAACGATGCGATGACCGGATTAGAGTCACACTCCCTTGGAGTCGAAGAATACCGCAGGCGGCTCGTGGAACTCGGCCTTGAGGTGACCGGTGAGTACGACGATGAAGGTCGGAACCACTACTTTGATGCTTTCAAGGTGTTGCGGGCGGAATTACTAACGTGAACTACAGGTTTCCGCCGAAAGCGAGCGGGTCGTCAAAAGTTCCGCTGTCGTCAATCGCGGCTTTCAGGCGTTCGAACAACGGCGTTCAACCCTCTACTCAGCCAATTCGCCAACACTCCCATCAAAACAAAAACAGGTATAGCCAACACGCTGCCTTCCGGTCCTGCTGATCCGCCGCTGATAAGGGCGTTGCCCGAAGCGTGTGAGGCGAACAGGTATCCGTCTACATGCTGGCCGCTATCTGGCGTCCCATAAAAGAACGATTCGCCCCAGTCCCAGGCTGCATGCATGCCGAATGCGAACGCGAGGGAACCGGTTCTCCGGATCGTGTAGCTGAAAACAATTCCTGCTGCGACCGCTGACAAGATGCCGATCGGGTTTTCGCCGCCATTGCCCAGATGAAGCGCGCCGAAGAGCAAAGACAGTGTTACTGCGGCTGGCCAAAACCTTATCCCGCGCGAGAGCGCCGCCAGCAAGTAACCGCGCATCTGAGTCTCTTCGGAAAACGCAGCCAGTGCAAATGCACTGCTCCAAGCGAAGGCGTAGCCCCACGCTGCACGGCCGTGGAGATGCATTCCATCAATCCGCCACGCCCCCGCCAACTGTAATACCAACAGCAGTAACGATAGACATGCAAAACCAATAACCGCGCCGCGCAGATACAATCCCGCGAAGCCTTTCATGCTGAAGCCGTATGCAGACAGTCGCCGCTTATCGATTCGGCTCATGCACCACGTCGCAATGATTGCTGCAAGCCACTGTAAGGTTCGATCCAAAGCGACGTGTCCGGGTGTCCGGCTCCCATCGATGGCCGAATCCAGGCGCTCGAGCCAGCCCGCCGCGACTTTCTGGAATGTAAACGTCAGGCTCAGCGCAATCACAACGAATAGCGCGCAGCCCCAACCAACTCGAAGTCCGTCAGCACCAACGAAAATGTCGCGAGCAGACCATCTCCGGCGAACCTTCTCAGGGCTGGTGGCATAAGCGTCATTCACCTTGGCAAACATCGCTAGTTATACCTCGCGCAGCAGCTGCGCTGGACTGACAAGCAGAGCCTTGCGTGCCGGGACCACGGTTGACAGCGCACCCGTCAGCAACATCACAACAGGGGTTGCGAGAAGAACGGCCGGATCTGTCGAGCTCGCATGATACACAATGCTGGACAGTACATGCTGGGCCGCTAGGGCCATGGCGATCCCCGCCAATGAGCTGATTTCCAATAAAACGGCCGTCCGGCCCAAACCGTCTGTCAAGGTGCGTAAGTTCGAGGCACCCACTGCCTTCCGGATCGCTAGTTCACGCATTCGTTTCGATACCGAGTGACTTGCCTGTGCCGAAATACCCGCTATCGATAACGTCAGCGCGAGGAAAGCTAGAGCGCTAAGAACGCCTGTTGCAGCTCGTGCCGGAAACAATGCCATGCGGTTGAGGCTGTCCTGCCACGCGGTCACACCAAAAATTGGCAGATCGCGGTCAATACGCGCCATCGCGTCCTCCATCAGGTGAACCATTGCCTTAGGCGGCAGAGAAGAACGGACGACGATAACAGTCGAGGTGTTCGGTTCCTGGAGAATGGGAAGAAACACCACGGGCGTCGGTTCTTCCGTAAGACTGCTGTATTTTCCGTCCTCAACCACGCCAACAATTTTCATTTCGCGTCCGTTGGCTGAAAAATAGCGGCCCACAATCTGCTCCGAGTGAAACAGGCGCCTTCCAAAGGTTTCATTTACTATCGCAACCGGTGGCGACTTGCTGTCATCGTGCCAACTAAAATCGTGTCCCGCAATCAGGTTTGTTCCGGCCGCCTTGAAGTATTCTGGAGACGTCTCGTAATATGTGGCATAGAATTTGACATTCTCATCCGTAAATGCCTTTGTGCCGCTAGAGAAAATCCCGGTCGAAGATTGGTCAACGCTGAGCGGTGTCGAGTTCGCAAATGCGGCCGCTGTAACGGCCGGCAGCCTGAGCATTTCATTCAGAATGCGCCGCTGCAGGTCAGGTACTTCAGAGTTTGTGTAATTCGCTAAGTGCGGATCGAAGACGGCCAGCGTGGCGCCCTCGGGTTTAACGCCAAGAGGCGCCGAAACCGCCTTAGTCAAACCGCGGACGGAAACGAAAGAAGCGCTCACAAGCATGCAGCAGATTGCAACCTGAATGCCGAGCAGGATCTCTCGCAAGGGCACACGTACCCCCGCCGGGTTCATTCCCAATTCAGCTTTGATGGATTGCTGTGGATCGCTTCTCCAGATCCCTATTGCAGGTATGCAACTGAATAGAAAGCCAGTAAACAGCGCAACGATGCAGGTAAGCAGGTAAATACCGGGACCCGGCTCGATCAACAGTCGAACAGGAAAATCAAGCGGGAATTGATAGCTGCTCACTGCATGCAGCAGCCCTATTCCCGCCGCAAGCGCCATCATCGCGCCGAGTGCGGAAACAAGAATGCATTCCAGTGCAACTTGCCGGATAATGCGCAGCCGGCTTGATCCCAGTGCTGCGCGGATTCCAAACTCCCGGGTGCGGCCGAGCGATCTCGCTGCGTACAGGCTTCCCAGGTTCGTACATGCAGCCACAAGAACCAGCCCCGCCATAAACATGAGTCCGAAAAGGAACGCACGTACGGGGCCCCCTAACTCGTCGCCAAGAAAGCCTGGTTTAGCCAGATGCAAGGTGAGATTCCGGTTTACCTCCGGGTACTCCCGTCCAAGCTGCGCTGCGATCGCATCCAGTTCGGCGTTGGCTCGGGCCTCTGAGGTGCCGGGCCTCAGCCGGCCAAACACCCAGCCATTACTCGTACTCCGCGATTCGATCCAGTTGTAGCCTTCGATTTGCGGCTCGTTCTGGATAGGAACCCATACCTCCGGCCAGATGAACCGTTCCGTTCCAAAGAAACCTTTCGGCGCCACACCGAGTACGGTGTACGGTTGCTTATTGAGACTAACCACCCGGCCCGGGATCGTGCTATCACCTTGAAACCATGTTTGCCAGCAACGATAACTCAAAACGACAAAAGGACTGCCATTAATGCCGTGCTCATCACTCGCATGAAAGAAGCGGCCTATTGCGGGTTTCACACCCAGTACATCGAAATAGTTGCCAGATGCCTCGTATCCCCATATCGGCTCGACTTTCTTTCCCGTATCCAAGCCAATCCGGGCGATGCGAAACATGCTTACGCCCGAGAAGCTGGACAGGTGATCGCGAAAATCGATGTAGTTCGGATACGAAATCGCAATCCTGCCCTTCTGCTTTTCTTGAATGGTGTAGATCTGTGCTGAGTCGGGAACAGGAAGTGGGTGAAGTACGAGAGTGCTTACCAGTCCGAACACGGCAATATTGGCGCCAATTGCGATGGTGAGGATGAGAGCCGCGGCGCATGTAAATGCGGGTGATTTTCGGAGATGCCTCAGCGCGTGTTGCGTATCTTTTAGTAATCCGTCCACGTCCTGTATGACCTCTGTTGATAGATACGTTGCGCCGAATCAGTTGGACAGCACGGCCTCGTGCTCCAGTTGCTGTATCGTGCACTGTCGAGCACGATCCGGCCGCGGGTAAGCCCTGACTCCACCTAACGTGGCGATCAGCAGCCGGGCAGCCACCGTGCCTGTGCGGTCAGCGCCTTCCATTTCGGGATTGAACTCCATGAGATCGATACCCTTGAATTCACGCGCGCGACCTAATTCCGAGAGGATTGCTTCGAGCTCCTCGGGAGCCAAACCGCCCGGTGACGGGCTTGAAACCGCCGGCGCATGGCTCGGATCCAAAACGTCGAGGTCGATTGACAGATAACATGCCGTGTCTTCGGGAACATGCCGAAGGATCGCTTCCGTGCCGTCCTGCCGCAATGCCTTGACTGTAACGACCGTTCGCCGGGGGTCGCCCGTGTTGATCTCATCTTTCATTGCATAGCCGCGATAACCGGCGTGAATCATTTTGGTGACATTCGGTAATCCGAAAA
Source organism: Bryobacteraceae bacterium (assembly GCA_036557345.1). Lineage (GTDB taxonomy): Bacteria > Acidobacteriota > Terriglobia > Bryobacterales > Bryobacteraceae > Bog-105. The sequence continues at coordinate 27,466 of DATBHS010000156.1, read as the reverse complement.
CCCGGCGAGCGACGCTGAAGTGGTTGTGACTGGCAGGCGGAATGAAATGACCCATGTCACTGTGCGCATCCAACCAGATCACCGCGACCGGCTGATCGGTTTGAAGCGCTTTCACAATGAAATAAGTCATCGAGTGATCGCCTCCCAGAAACAATGGGAGCGCGTGGCCATGCCCCTCACGGCAAAGGCTTTCCATACGTTCGCCTATCAGCTCCGGCGATTCGCCGTACGCAAACCACATGTCCCCGCGGTCACAAAAACGCGCACCCTCCAGGATCCGCTCTTGCGCGTCCACGTCAAACCAGCCCATGGGGCTTCCCGTTCGAAAATTGACGCGGTAATCGTATTCGTTCGACCGGAGCCGCAAACGCCAGGGACCATTTCTCGCACCGGCAGCCACTTGACTACCCAGATCGTACGGAACGCCGATTACCGCCACATCGCTTTCACAACCGGCGCCGCTGCACCGTGGGCAATTGAAAAGTGTATATGGATTCCGGGTCAGCGGCTTACGGCGAGCGTCAAATAGAGTTTCCGCATCCACGAGAAATCTTTTTGCAATAAGCCGCTTCAAGGCTCGTTCCGCGGACCCGGGAACGTTTTCAGCAGCGCAAACCTCCGCCAATCTTGCCGGTTGCTCAAACTTCATCAGTAACGAATACAGGGGGCGGCTGATTCTGATGCGCTGCGAACACTCGCGCTCGAAAAGAACAACATGGCTAGCATCGCTCGATTCAATGAATGCACGCTGCGAAATGATCAGCGGATGATCGCTCGGCGCTTCTGGTTTTTTCATGAGATTGAAAGCTCCTTTGAGGATCGCCGGTACCAAGAACTTGGTCCGATGCAATTCGTTACCCACACAACTGCCCGCGAGATCGCGAATGCAATTCCAAGCAGCAGCATTCCGCGCCACAAGGCGCTAAGTGAGAGCGACAGTGCGTTTGGCCACGAAGATGCCGCCCAGCTATCGATAGCGTGCCGCAGCAGTCCGGGATATTCGTAAAGTAGTGCGAAGCATTGCAGGCCGATGGCATAGATCAGATAGACGAAAAAAATAATGGAGAATGCCAAATAGATCCGCAGTATGCGGGCCGTTCGGACACTCATCTCGAGAGCGGTTGCGCCGCGAGTACGCTTACGAATGGGCAGCAAAAGATGACGCAGCGATCTGCTTCTGAGATTTGCAATTCCCAGAGCGTCGGCGACCGCCCAGTAGCCATCCAGGCGAAGCAGTGGATTGAGGTTCGCCGCGATTTGAATGTCTGTGAATACGAAGCAATACGCGAGGACGGCCCATCCAGTGAGGGCGTAGCACGCAGCCGCGAAGACGAGCAGAATGCTCTGGAAATACATACCGCTCAGGTCAACAATGACTCTTTCGCGCCTGCTGAGCTTCCATGCATCGGAAAGATCTACGAATAGCGCTGCAAAACAAATGTAAAAGGCAAAGCCTATCTCCGCACCCTTACCACCAAAGCGCGTCAAGGCCGCGGCGTGCCCGAACTCGTGTATCATTCCACTCAACGAAAACAGCAGCACAACCCATAGCGCGTTCTCATTGCTCAGCGCATTCAGCTGTGGGACGTGTTCTCGCATCAACACTGCGTAGAACCAGGCATGCGTAATCACAATCAGTGAAATCAACAGTGTGTAAGCAGACGGATGGAACAGCCACTGCAGTCCATTAGCTATAGGTCGTACGGCACTCTCTTTTAGGAATCGGATTTTGAAAAAGAGATAGCGGTCCAGGCGCGGCGCACCGACCACGCGATCTTGCGGCGCGTCAGCGTCAATTAGCAGTTTCCGCGGCACCAGAAACTCATCCAGCAAGCGATCAAGCTGGCCTTTCGTATATTCGCCAGAGGACCGTTCGGCCATGAGCGGAACTGCTTCGTCGCGCTCCAATGGCCGATCGAATGTCGACAGCAACTCCAGTAGCTTCTCCGGCACCACATAGCGGCGCGGGCGTTCTGTACCATCCGGCACTTCACATAGCGCGACGGGGCGCACAGAATCACCCCGAAACGGATGTTTCGCCAGTCCCGGATTAAGTACCAGCTTCACTTCTGAGACCTCATTTCCTACTTCAGACCTTTCTCAGTAAACAACGGCGTCGCAGCCAGGAGACGAGTCCAGAAGTCCCGTGCCCTGGCCTGCGATTATGCCGGTCGTCTACTTTAGTACCTTCGGACGACAATTGCAGTTTGTGTCCGAGAGCAGTAGCAGTTCAAGACGATCTTCAAGTTCCTCGATTGAGAATTCCTCAAGCGATAGGTCCTTGGGCTCGGGTTCCTTCTTCTTCTGATCCTGGTTCATGCGTCTCACCTCCTTTCGTTTTGATCGCTTTGTCAGGCCTGAAGTCTGTAATCGAAATTGTTTGAATTGAGCGGGCTCAAGTTAGACGTACTGCAAACTTCTGACTGCTGTGCATGCAGGAGCCCTTCGGCGTGAAGTTGCGCCAGAAAATAGAGCAGCGAATCGAGCCGCTGCTCGTCGCCTTGGGATTGTTGCCATAGCCGGGCTATCGCTTGCGGGTCGCCGAGGCTGTCCAGAATTTCGCGTGCCGCGGGGTTTCTCCCAAAACATTTCAGCGTGCGGCTGTCTACCCATGCTCGATCGCCATTCGGAAGGTGCACACAGGCGACACGGGAATAGTTCAAACCAAACCGTCCGCTCTCTATGCGCTCGCGAATTACCGCAATATCACGTGGGGAAGGCCTCTCTACGGAGGTTGCGGGAGCCACCCTCCGCCAGTGATGGAATGTCCTTGCGCCTTCCCATTGCTCTGGCGATGAGTTCACGTGCTGCTCCAATGCTGTGTACAACTGCTCCATTGCCCGCTGCGGGAAGGTCTTGGCACGGTCGGGTTCAATCACCCTGGCAACGTCAACCGTCACTGCGCCTGTATCTTCTCTGGTCGCGAACAGCGCGACTAGCGGCAGTCCTAAAAGGGCAGCCAGGCGCGCCGGATTAGCTTTCACCTCCAGGTCTAAACCGGCAAACGAAACCTTAACCGAGGTGCCTGAACGCTGCGCGGTGAACATCCCGTCAACCGGAATAAACAGGGCTGCCGGATTGGTTTTCGTCATCCGCAGTGCTTTCAAGATTTCCGAGACGTGGTGAGTCCCAATTGTGCCAACCCGGTAATAATCTTCCGGCACTCCACGCGCACGCATCTCAGAGATCTCGCCGTGGTCGAACTCGAAATACGAACCATACCGTTCGACTCCTTGCTCGCCTAGAACAAACTTCACCTGAACTCCCAGCGAACTCACCCCAAAAGGAATGAATCGAAAAGCGCCCCAATGAAAAACACATATGAGGATGCTTCCGCGGGACAACAATGCCTCGAGCGTCGATCTGGCGTGTGAGGTGAGGCGGATACCCGCATGTAGCGCGCGCATTTCGCTGTCCCACGGGCGTTTCCCGCGAGCGGCGAGACAGTACGCATGAAACTCTTCCCCGAAGAGGAGATGATTCCGCATACACTTGGCTGCCAGCGCTCGAACCTGTTCAGGCGTCCTCGTATCGCCTAATACGGCCAGCAGATTTATGTGACAGTAATCGTGACCGTAGCGGCGGAGCTCCTCAACTGATGTGCTGGCAGCCGTGGTCCGCAACGCTGACAGGGATGCATTTCGAAGTGATGCTGACCACGGAATGCGCGGATCGTAGCCCGGGTCTGGTGTCATGCTACCGCCTCGACGCCCGACCGGTTGCCCGCTAGCAATAACTCCTTCCTCAGCTGCGTTTTACCGCCTGGGCATGGAGCTACGTTCGATTGAATACGCACCAATGGACAATGCATGCCCTGACATGCCGGCAACAATGTGCATTTTTGACACCCCCGATCATGCTGGAACGCAGGTTCCGTCCACAGCGCCATTTTGTCGGTGTCGAGCAGAAGACTGCCATCATCGCCCAGTCGGCCGACCACGTTGTAATCCTCTTTACCGAGCACGATTGTGCACTTCATCAACTGCCCGTCGGCTCCGATGACAAAGTTGTATGGCCTTGCTGCGTAGCACACCTGTTTGCCGAGGCCGGCGCCCGAGAGCAGCGACTGCACTCGCATATCCTTATCCACCGATCGTGCGAGCTGGCGGCGCACCTCTTCGCTCTCCTGGTGGTCGCAGACATCAAGGTTCTGGTCGTTTTCGCCGCCCCAACGACCGACCGCATGCAGCGCGATTCCAAATCGCGGGTCACCGCCGAACTGCTGATTAAGCAGATCGAGTAAGTCCTGAATGTGATTTCGGTTTTCGCGATCGAAGTTCACGCGTAAAGCGACCTTGAAAGCATCTGGCCGTCGTTGTAATGCAACGAGGTTTTCAAAAATGCGCCAGAAAGACGGCCCCCCATCGCGGGTCGGGCGCTTGCGATCGTGCACTTCACCGATACCATCGAGAGTGATTTGAAAGCTGTCGACTTTCCAACTGAGCAGTTGGCCAGCTATGTCTTCGGTCAACAGATAGCCGTTCGTCGTCATGTTGCTGTCGTATGCCACTTCATGACGCGCCGCGATCTCTGCCATAAATGGCGCCAGGTCCGCTACAGCGTCGAAGCCGTACAGCGGCTCTCCTCCGAACCAGCTGATAGAAAGTCTCTGCAGATGGCGTATTTTCTGCTCGACTAGCTTCTTGACGCGGTCGCGAACCTGCGGCGCCATGGTGCCGCGCGGGAAATCTTCGTAGCAGTACACACAACGGAAATTGCAATCTTCTGAAGCCAGTAAGAACAGCTCAAGAACATCCGTCCTGTAGTGTTGTTGCCCGATTAGCGCCTGCACGCGGCGAAACTCGTCGGTTCCTCTCTTGATCAGGAACCCGCGGTCATAGAGATACTTCGTAAATCCGCGGAGCGGTGCCCGGAATCCCTCTTGACTGAGAGCCCTCGCTAATTGGCCCTTTGCTTCCGGCCCGAACCGATTGATGGTACCGGAGCACGAATTCCAAACAATCATCGTTCCATCGGGTGCTTCGGTATGTGCATTAAAGCGAGACGGAACGAAGTCTATCTCTTCAAATCCTTCCAGCTGGACAAGGCCCGATACAGCAGGCATTTTGTCGAGCGGAGAGAACCTCAGGAAGTCTGAATCAGTCTTTATGAACTGCGAGTGGGGTTGCTCCGCCCCCGCTGGTACATACGAGGCCATACGTTTCTTGGCCTCTAGTGTTCTTCCAGCGGCGGCCGTTTCACTTGTGCGGAGATTTCCGCGTTTCCGGAGGTGTTCGCGCCAAAGTCAGGCACGCAACCGTTGCTGACCCGACATCCACTTGGCTTGTCGTTCTAGGGAACCGAAAACGTCGAGTACAACGATAGGCCTGATTCCCTGGGTTCTCATTCCCGTGTTACGGAGTGAATGAGAGATGAGTATCAGCCGCTTTTACCGCATGAACAGCGTCAATTTCGTGATTTAGTAACAAGTCATATACACTAAGCATGGGTTTTTCGAGAGATGGCCGCGCTTTGGCAAGATGACTCTGAACTCTTCGCGCTCGCGCGTACCGAATTGTTTGTGGCCGTTGTTGGTGATGTCCTCGACAAAATGGGACTGCAACATCAATTCCTGAATTCGCGGCTCAAACCAATAGATCCAGCGATGGTTCTGATCGGTCGGGCAATGCCGGTGCTCGAGGCAGATTTTTTTGCCGAGCGGGTCTCCAGTAAGAATCCGCTGAGCGATCAGCCGTTCGGACTGATGTTTGATGCGCTGGATGACTTAGAGCCCAATGAAATTTATGTCTGTGCGGGCGGATCACATCGCTTCGCGCTCTGGGGAGGCTTAATGTCGATCCGTGCGCTTCAATGCGGCGCGGCAGGCGCGGTCGTTCATGGCTTTCACCGCGACACAAAGGAGATTTTGCGCTTGGGCTTTCCGGTCGCCTCGTTTGGCTCTTATGCGCAGGACCAGGGCTCGCGCGGCAAGGTGATAGACTTGGCGAGTCCCGATTGAGCTGGACGGCGTAGCTGTCCGGCCGGGCGACATCATCTACGGTGACTTGGATGGCGTGGTAGTCGTTCCAGCCAAAGCAGTCGAACAGGCGTTCGCCAGTGCGATCGATAAGGTACGGAGCGAACGAAAAGTGTCAGCCGCACTGCAAAATGGAATGACCGCAGCCGAGGCCTTCCGAAAATTCGGCATCATGTAACATGTATGAATTCGACCCAGAGCCGTCGGTCAGCTCAACTTCACCAGCGCGGCGCTTGCTGGATCGAGGTTCAGGACAAGGTGCCCGTTGGTCGGCTTCAGCTTCTCAATCTTTGTCGGTTTCCAGTGGCCTTCGGCCGATACTTCGGCCCCTGCTAGCGTAGTACCGGTTTTGGCGTCGTAGCTTGGTGCGCTGAGACGCATTGCTTCCGCGGAGTGGAAGGCGAAAGCGCTACTCACTGTGGCCTGCATTCGAGTAGCTATGTCCCTGTTGATGACCGTGACCCAAGGCTGTTGATTGTTATCTAAGGTTCCATAGGCGCTAACGTTTGCGGACGTCTTCACATCTGTTTGAATACGCTTACCTCGGCCGGCAATCGCGAAGGCAAGCATCGCGTAGTAAGAAGGGCGGGCCGCCAGGTGTCCTTGCTGATCGTCAACGATGGGGCTGTAAGAGCTTACAAAGCCGAGTTGATTTAGCCCGGTTTCGAGATTCAGGCCGGCTCCGTCATAGGCCGAGAGTGTAAACAGCAGATGCAGAGCCCAAAGTGCCGAAGTGAACGTATCACTCACGCCCGGTTTCCCGCCTCCGGAAAACGAGTTGATCTCAACGATGCGATACGGAACGCCGCACGCTTGAGAATCTGCCCGAAGCTGTTTCAGGATATCGACCCAGCGTGGATCGGTGTGCAAAAGGTTTTCAAACGTCGCGGCCGGTTGACGCTGACCGGCGCGGTAATAATGATGTGTCAGCAGCTTGATCTGCTTGCCTTCGTCATCCGCAAACAACTTGACCCATTGCGTAGCGGTCGCAACGTCGGGACCGGCGAGTGTGGCGCCCGGCAGTCGCTTGCGAAGCGCGGACGCGAAGCGTAGGAACTCCCGATGGTATTCAGAGTAGGTGTAACTGCCTGATCGATGACCGCTGCGTGCGAAGAGGTCGGGTTCATTTCCGATCTGGAAGCAGAGAAGGCGATCTTTCGCAGCATCGGCAACGGCCACGGCTTGATCTGCCGCCGATTCCGCTGTGTCGTTGCCCAGATTCAAGTTCCAGATGAGCCTCCAGCCGGTGGCATGCAGGAAATCGCCCAGATCCCGGATGACAGCTCGGTTGGTAACTGTTGCTTTCGGTGCCGAAACCGGCTGGCCATCGGGAGACCACTTGGAAAAATCGGCGGTGTTTCCACCAATGCGGACGACCCCTTCGGGCCCTAGATTTCGGTAGTACTGGAGCAGCGCTCTGTTGCGAGGGGAGAGTAATCCCTGCACAGCCACTGAAGAGATCTCATAACCGAATCCGAGAAAATCATTTGACACTGGACCCAACACACGGCTGGGATCAATGTAAATATCGACTTTGGGAGGCGTGTTCTGAGCGGGTAGGGACGGAAGGGCAAGAACGGCGGCGGTGGATGTCAGGAAACGCCGGCGGTGTAGGGATGAGTGCATACGAAGAGTATCCATATGAATAGGATCGGGCCGCTATTTGCTTATTCAACAATGGAAATAGCGGTGCGGGGCGATACGGGAATTATCAGAAATTCCAGTTGAAAGAACAGTAACTAAGTTCGGCAAGTGGCGAATCTCCAGCGACTATTTCTGTTCCAGCTATAGCAGAATCTGTAATATAGTTGGTTGCATGTCCCGATCCGTCAATGACGGTCTCACACCTGAAGACTTCCTTCCCCTTCATCGAGACACGTTCCAGATCCTGGTATCGCTCGCAGACTGCGATCGTCACGGATATTCCATCCTTCTCGATATCGCCGAGCGCAGCGGAGATCCACGGTCAATCACGCCAAGCACACTCTACAGCTCAATTCGGCGTCTGTTGGAGAGCGGCCTGATCAAGGAGCTGCACGAACGCCCCGATTCCGAGCATGACGATCAACGGCGCCGCTACTATCGCCTGACAACTTTGGGGCGGCGTGTGGCCGAACTCGAGGCTCGGCGCCTGCAACGTCTGCTTAGCGATGCACGTAGCGGTGGCCTGCTGCCTAAACGGAGCTAACGTATGCAGGAACCGCGCGTAGTGCTCTTCCTCTATCGGCTGCTGCTGCGGCTTTATCCCGCTCACTTTCGCGAAAACTACGAGCGTGAAGTGTTGCTTGTCTTTCGGCGTGAGTGGTCCAAACAATCCAGCCGTGCCCCGGCGCTTTGGTATTTCGTCACGGTTGCTACGGCAGTTTTGACCGATGCACCCAAGGAGCATTTTGAAATCTTGGTGAGCGATCTTCACCACGCTTTTCGCAAGTCTGTGCGCAGTCCCTGGTTCACGGTTGTGGCCATTGCTACGCTCGCTCTTGGCATCGGTATCAATTCCGCGTTGTTCAGTGTGGTCAAGTCCGTGCTTCTCCAGAAACTGCCGTATGGCAAGCCGGACCAGCTCGTTCGGGTGTGGATTCGCAATCCTAAGCAGGGCTACGAGCACGATATCTCCAACTGGCCGCGGCTTGAGGACTGGCGCCGTGCCCGTTCCTTACAGTCTGTTGCAGGATTTACTGGCGCGCGGCTGATCCTCACTGGAGCAACAGAGCCTTTGCAACTCCGCGGAGCTTCTGTCACCGCGAATTTCTTCGGCACGCTGGGAGTTCGCCCGCTTGTAGGCCACGACTTCGAGGATGGCGATGAACAACCGGGACGGCCACGCAAGATCATCCTCAGTCACGGTCTGTGGCTGAGCCGTTTTGGGGGCGATCCGACGATCACCGGCCGGCAGCTTCAGCTCAACGGCTTATCCTACGAGGTCGTCGGCGTGGCGCCGCCACGGGTGCGCTTTCCCGAGCGCGATCTGGACTTCTGGACTCCGATCGTGATTGACGACCGCGGTCGCCGATCTCGGGGAAATTTCTGGCTCAATGTCGCCGCGCGGCTTCGCGACGGTGTGACACTTCGACAAGCTCAAAAGGAGATGGACAAATACTCCCGCGCCCTGGCCGAGCAGCATCCCGAAGACCGCGAGATCGACGGAGTTGCCCTAGTCAGCCTGCGCGATGACTTGACCGGCGCTATTCGTCCCGGACTGATGATCCTTACCGGTGCAGTTGTTTTCATTCTGCTCATTTGCTGCGCCAATATCGCAGGCATGCTTTCGGCGCGCGTCGCCGATCGCACGCACGAGCTTTCGGTCCGTGCAGCGCTTGGTGCTAGCTATGCCCGCGTCGTGCGCCAGCTGCTTACTGAAGCGCTGTTGTTGTTCGTTCTCGGAGGTGCAGTAGGAATTGCGGCGGCCTACGCCGCAATTGCCTTGCTTCTCCATCTGGCGCCCCCGGAGCTGCCGCAGTTGCAGGACGCGCATCTCGACCTTACCGTCGCAACATGCTCGCTGGCTGTTTCGAGCGCGGCGGGAATGATCTTCGGCCTGTTGCCAGCATTCCAGGCTGCGCGTCTTGGTCTCGTTCGAAACATTCGACAAGGCGCACGTGGGATTTCGGGCCATCTCGATAGCCGCCGGTTCCGCACCACTCTTGCCATCGGCGAAATGGCGCTGGCGATGATCCTGCTCACCGGCTCATGGCTTCTCATCCGCAGTTTTCGGCACATACAGCAGGTGTCTCCAGGGTACGATGCACGCGACGTTACTATCGCTGAATTGCAACTTCCGGGATCCAAATATCCGGACGCCCAGGCGATCGACTTTTATACTCGTCTGCTCGATCGGTTGAGCCATGCACCGGGGATTGAATCCGCATCGGGAATTACGAACTTCTTTTTAGGCCGTCTTCCCGACTCCGCCACCTTCAGCATAGAAGGGCGTCCGGACAAGATTAGCCTTCCGCTTACCACAGATGCTGTCACTCCCGAGTTCTTTTCCACGATGAAGATTCCGCTGCTCCGCGGCCGGTTCTTTGATGGGCGTGATCGGGCCGACTCTTTGCCGGTGATCCTCATCAACAACGCCACTGCAAGTCGCTATTGGCCAAATGCCGATCCGCTCGGCCATCGCATCACCTTCGGCGACCCCGGCAGCAAGGGCTCGCGCTGGTATACCATCGTCGGGATCGTTGGCGACACCACTCGTGCCGGGCCCGATCAACCCGCATTCACCGAGTCCTACAGCCCCTTGGCGCAGATCGCCTCGCGAAGGATGGAAATCCTGATCCGCGGCACCGGCGCTCGCAACGCGCTCCAGGCGGCCGTCCGTGCGCTCGACGCCAACCAACCCATCATTCATTTTGCGACCCTCGATGCCGCTCTTGGTGAGCAGACTGCTCTCCGCCGGTTCACTACCTTCCTTCTCACACTTTTTGCAATAACTGCGGTCATCATCACCGGCGTGGGCCTTTATGGGTTAGTCTCATATCTCGTCACGCAGCGACAGCAAGAGTTCGGAATTCGCTTCGCGTTGGGTGCCCGGCCGGGGAACGTCCTCGGGATTGTCGTATCGCGAGTGATGCTGATGGCGGCCATCGGTCTTGTGCTGGGCACGCTAGGAGCACTGAGTCTGACCAAACTACTAAGCGCGATGCTCTTTGGTGTTGGGCGCTTCGATGTCGGAAGCTATTTAGCTGCTGCTGCAGGATTGCTATTGGTTTGCCTTGCGGCCGCGGTTTCTCCCGCAATCCGCGCCGTCCGCACTGACCCTCTCATCGCTATTCGTGTCGAATGAAACGCGATGAACGGATTCCCGGGTTCCGTCCAGATCCTTGGCCATCCTTCCGTTATGCGGAATGAGCTCGGGTGCCTCTTGGATTAAAGACCTCTAGGCGCTGGCGAACGACGTCCTGCACTGCTCGGAACGGTTCCGCGAGGATTTTGTAGGGAACAATTTCCGCTTCATCTCGCGCCAGTGATTTCTCGAGCGCTTTCCTCCACGCGACCCGGAGTTCCGTATTGACGTGAATGATGGTCATTCCTGACTGAATGGCTTCCTGCAGGTCGGCATCGTTAGTGCCTGATCCGCCGTGAAGAGTCATCAAGATGCCAGTCGCGTGCTTCAACTCCTTGATCCGCGCAAGGTCGAGCCGCTTTTGCGTCGTGCCGTCGAGCATGCTCTTCAGCATGCCGTGCATGTTTCCGACAGCGGGTGAAAGGACGTCCACTTTGGTTTCTTCTATGAATTGCCGGGCTTCTTGGGGCGTTGTCAGTATCAGCCGGTCCGGCGCCTTGTCGTGGATCTGAGAGCCCGTTCCGATGTCTCCGATTTCACCTTCGACGACAACGGCGGGATTGATGGACTTCAGAGCTTCAACCGCATGTCTTGTTTCTCTAATATTTTGCTCAAACGGCAAGGCGGAACGGTCGAACACCACGGAATCAAAGCCGGCCTTCACCGCGTCGATTGCGTTCTCCAGTGAATGCGTATGATCGGCATTGACGAAAATGGGTTGTCCGTGAGATTCCCGGAGCGCATTTGCCATCGCGGCTGCTTCCCGAGTTCCGAAAAACTTGCGTTCGCTTTCCGAGAGGCCGATGATGACCGGCAGTCCAGCATCTCGAGCAGCGGATGTCACAGCCTGCAGGACGACCGAATCAGAAACATTGAAATGGCCGATGGCAGTCCGCGACCGATCGGCAGCTTTGAGTGTTTCAAGCAGCGTGAATTGCATAGTGATTTGAATCTCCTTGAAAAGGACATTTGGGAAGCTATTTCTGTCCTCTTTCGTCAATCAGTATCTTCGCTTCTTCCAAAATAGAAGGAGGAGGGCCAAAGTGCCGAACGACAGCGAACTCGCCGAACGATCCGTTCAGATCCCGCCATCGGGGCTGAACGCAGATCTATGCATCCCTGCTCATGCGCAAGGTGCGGTGATCTTTGCTCATGGCACCGGAAGCAGCCGGCTTAGCCCGCGCAACCGTTTCGTAGCCGGTGTTTTACACCGTGCGCATCTGGCTACCCTGCTACTCGATTTGCTGACAAGCGACGAGGAACGGGTCGATCTCGAGACGCGGCATCTGCGATTTGACGTAAGCCTGCTCGCAAATCGGCTTGTCCAGGCAACCAGGTGGCTATCCGGAGACTCCGAGGTCGGGTCACTTCCGGCTGGCTACTTCGGGGCAAGCACGGGAGCGGCTGCTGCTCTGATCGCAGCGGCTCAACTCCGGCACACAACGCGTGCCGTTGTCTCTCGGGGCGGACGACCCGATTTGGCCGGAACGTCCCTGCCCCTGGTGAAGGCGCCCACACTGCTGATCGTTGGCGGCGATGACCACGCCGTCCTCGAACTGAACAAACAGGCCCTGGGCGCCCTGCAGTGCGAGAAGAAGTTGGAGATTGTTCCCGGCGCAACGCATTTGTTTGAAGAGCCCGGGTCTCTCGAACAAGTAGCCGGTCTGGCCAGCGCCTGGTTCGAGCACTACTTCTCTCAGTCTCTCGAAGGCTAACGGAACAGCCGATCGACAAACGAGGCTGGTTTCCGCCTATACCTTAGTCAATTCTGCAGTTGAGCCTTCAAGCTGATCTCCGTATCGAAGAGCTTCGAAACCGGGCAGCCTTCCTTGGCCGCATTCGCCGCGCGCTGGAACGCCTCTTCCGATGCTCCCGCAATCCTGGCCTTAAGGTCGAGATGACTACGTTTGATTGCGAAACCGTCTCCCTCCTTTTCAAGCGAAATGGTGCACGTCGTTTCGATACTGTCGGCTTTCAATCCTTCGTTCTGAAGCATAAGCGAAAGGGCCATTGAGAAGCACCCAGCGTGCGCCGCTGCCAGCAACTCTTCCGGATTGGTGCCGTTCCCCTGTTCAAAGCGCGTCTTAAACGAATAAGGCGTACTGGAAAGCACACCACTTGCCGTCGAAATAATTCCTGTTCCGGATTTGAGGTCGCCCTTCCATTGAGCTTTTGCTGTACGATCCATGCGTCTCTCCTTGGGTATTTTGCCGGAGCTGGCAAAAAGGCCGGCAAATCTGACTATATTCGACTGTGAAACCGAACCTCGTACCGGCCACGTAAAATAGCAGCACCTGACCTCTTTCATGAGCACTCAAACCAGGACGTTCAAACCCTTCGTTCCCGAGCATGTCGAAATGCGCGAGCTGACCATGCGGGCCATCCTTCTCGGCTTGTGCATGACTGTAGTGCTCGGGGCGGCTAACGCCTACCTCGGCCTGCGGGCCGGAATGACGGTAGCCGCTACGTACCCGGCGGCGGTAATAAGCATGGCCGTTCTCAGGACCTGGAAGGGATCGTTGCTCGAAGAGAATATCGCCCGTACCAGCGGGTCGATCGGTGAGGGCGTGGCCTCTGGCGCGATTTTCACCATCCCGGCTTTCCTCATGGCCAAAGCCTGGCCCTCCTTCGGCTTTCAAGACGCTTACTGGAAGACCAGCATTCTGATTTTGGTGGGCAGTGTCCTGGGCGTGCTCTTCATATCTCTGGTGCGGCGCATTATGGTCGAAGATCCCGAGCTGCCGTTCCCGGAATCGATCGCCGCGTCGGAGATTCACAAAGCCGGACAGCGCGGCGCACAGGCCGCCAAATATCTGTTCTGGAATATCGGACTGGGTGGCGTCGTTTTTCTCTTGGGGCGTTTTGGTTTTTTCGCGGCGGATTCCGAATTTGCCATTTCGATCGGCCGGCTTGGCTCCAGCCGCGTGCGACTGGGAGGAGCCGGTTCCTCCAACATCTTGCAAACTGGCGGCGTGACCACGTTCTCCGCACCTAGTGTCAGTCCTGCCTATCTGGGAGTCGGTTACATCATTGGCGCGCGCCTCGCGGCGTTGCAATTCTCAGGTAGCGTAATCGCCTGGGGACTCATGGTTCCGCTTCTGATTTACTTCCTCGGCCCACGAATGCATGACTGGCTGCCGGCCGGCACTCCCACCGGTTCCTGGAGCGAGCTCTCTGGCGCAGTCTGGCGATACATCGTGAGGCCGATCGCGGTCGGCGGGATGCTGGTAGGTGCCGCGTACACGTTGTTCCGTATGCGGACCAGCCTGGCATCGGGCCTGCACCGCGCGGTCAGAGATATTAGACAGACCGCGGACGAAGCCGCCGCGCTCAGCCGCACGGAACGCTACATGAGCTCGAAGGTGGTCTTCACGCTGATCGCGCTGGTTTTCGCAGTCATGATCGGCTTGTACATTTACTTCTCGGGCCAAGTGGCCGGAGGAATCGTCGCGGCTGTAATCATGTTGATACTCGGATTCTTCTTCGCAACCGTTTCGGGCAGCCTTTGCGGGCTCATCGGCTCATCGAACAATCCGGTCTCGGGGCTGACGCTCTCGACCCTCATCGTGGCGGCGCTCCTCATGGTGTCGCTCGGTGTTTCCGGCGTCGGCGGCGTGGCGGCTGTGCTTGGCGTTGCCGCAGTGGTCTGCGTGTCGTCTGCAGTCGCAGGGGAGCTCTTGCAGGATTTCAAAGTAGGCTACATCCTGGGAGGCACGCCGCGAAACATCCAGGTCGCCGAACTCATCGCCGTAGTGGTCGCAAGCCTTGTGATGTACTTTCCCCTGGTGCTGTTGCACGAAGGAAACATTCGTGCGGGAGGTACGGGCTTCGGAGACCGCCAACTCCCCGCTCCGCAAGCCGGCCTGATGGCGCTTTTGGCTCAGGGCATTGTCGGAGGCGATATGCCCTGGCCGCTGGTCCTGGTCGGCATTCTGATGGGTATCGCGTTCATCATGATGAACGTGAAGAGCCCGATGCTGGTCGCGGTCGGTATGTATTTGCCCTTTGAAACTACGTTCGCCATCTTTGTCGGCGGCCTCATCCGGTGGCTGGGTGATCGCGCTGCCGACCGCCGCGGTTATAACGACGCGCAAAAAGCCCGCATAGACAATGCCGGTGTTCTCACTGCGTCCGGCCTGATTGCGGGTGAAGCCATACTCGGGCTGTTCTGGGCCGGCCTTCAGTTTGCGCCGCCGAACGTTCGCGAGCACCTCCAAGTCTTTAGCCATCCTTCTTACCTGATCGGTGTCGCAGTCTTAGTCGTATTGGCGATCGTGATGATCCGTGCGCCTCTTTCGAGTGCAGGCAGCCCGGATGAGCCCGCTCCGCCGGTAGCGATGATTTAGTACGTCTTCAGGCGTTTTCGCAATTCGATCGTACGAATGCGATGACATTTCAGACAGAGAGTTTGCATGTTTGCGAGATCGCACTCCCCGCCCCCTTCCACCACGGGAACAATGTGATCGGCATCCCAGAGCGACTTGCGGCCACGGCTGCCCCAATCACTTAGAGCCTTGACGCGCGATGCTCCACGGAGCCGCCGGATTCGGCGGAACTCAGCCAGGCAATCCAGGCCGCAAGCGGCACACACGCCACGATCGCGTTCAAGGACCCGTTCCCGCAGGTGTCCGGGATCACTACGCAGCTTCCATTCTTCAACGCACCAATTAGAGCAGAACGTCCGGCGTCCGGGCGGCACCTCGAGGCTGCACCACCGGCATAGGCATCGCCCGTGTGCTCCTTTCCCAAGAGCATCGCGGTTCGCCCAGCCGCCGCGGAGCGTACGCTGAGTGCTCATACAAACAGAATACAGTCGAAATGTTTCGGCCGTCTGGCTCCTGACTTCTGCCTTCTGACTCCTGCCCTACACCTCTGCCCATTCCCGTAGAAGGTTGTGATAAACACCGGTGAACTGAACGGCCGAAGGGTGGTCCGGCATGTCCCGGTTCAAGCGCTGAATGGCCATATCCAGATCGAACAGCAGAGTGCGCCGGTTGTCGTCCCGGATCATGCTTTGTATCCAGAAGAAAGAGGACACGCGGGCGCCCCGCGTAACCGGGCGCACGTGATGCAAGCTTGTCGCTGGGTATAAAATCATGTGCCCTGCCGGCAGCTTGACGCTGTGTGCTCCATAAGTATCCTCTACGGTCAGTTCGCCGCCGTCATATTCATCCGGGTGGGCGAAGAACAGCGTTGCCGAAAGATCCGTCCGGATACGGTGCGGAGTCCCGGTGACTTGGCGAATCGCATTGTCAACGTGCGTGCCGAACGATTGACCTCCCTGATAGCGGTTGAACAGGGGTGGAAATATCCGGTGTGGCAACGCGGCGGAGATGAACAGCGCGTTCTGGCTCAGCGCGCTCAGGACCATCTCTCCGAGTTGCCGGGCGGCCGGGTGATCCTCCGGAATTTGCATGTTGTCCTTTGTGCGCGCAGATTGGTGCCCCGCCGTAACACGGCCATCCACCCAGTCGACGGCTTGCAGAACCTGGCGCGCTTGCGCTACCTGCTCGGTCGTGAGCACATCCGGTATTGCTAGTAACACTGAAATATCCTGTACTGGGTTCTCAGAACCTGAATTTCAGATTGACTAGCGCATAACGGCCCAGGCCGGGAATTATGTGCCCGGGGTGTATCTCGTCGTAGTAATAGCGATTGGCCAGATTGTAAACGTTCACCTGAATTCCGATGTGTTCATTGATCGGGTGGCCGATCATCGCGTTGAAGACCCAGTAACCGGGAACCTGCTTAATCTGACCCGTGACCGGATCCAGCGGCACCGTCGAACTCGCCGTCCGGCTGGATACGTAGTTCGTTCCCACGCCGAAATCAAAGTGGTACGGCAGTCGATAGTTGCTCCAGTAGGCGAACGTGTTTCTGGGCACATTCGCCAGCGGGTAACCGACTGAAAGGGGATAAAATTGAGAATCTATTACCTTGCCGTCAAGGTACGCGTAGCTCGCGAGCATATCCCAGCGGCTCATAATTCTGCCTCGAACATCCGCCTCCACTCCGCTTACCCTCTGCGTGCCGGCCAGTACATACAGCAGTGGGTTGTTGGGATCCGCTTCACGCGCATTTTCTTTCGTCGTTCGGAACCAGGAGCTGTTTGCCGTCAACCGGTTCCTGCCTAGACTCCACTTCGTTCCGAACTCGTACGTCTTGTTCGTTTCGGGACTGACATTCGCCGTTCCCGCATTCAGCGACAGCGTTTCAGCGGACGGATTGAAGGATGTGCCGGCATCAAAATACAGGCTGCCGAAGGGTACAGGTTTGTAGACCACTGCCGCCCGCCACGTAGGTTTTGCATCGATGCGGCAGAGGTTCGAGGCTGGAGCAATTTCTTGGCTGTAGCGATTGTCGAAACGGTCAAACCGCACTCCGCCCGTGAACTCCCACTTCTTGCCGACATTGATCGTATCCAGGGCGTATGCGCCCCCTGAAATCGCCGTATCCTTCACACTCGATGCGATGGTTGGATTTCCATTCAACTGTTGGCTGGGATCCGGGTTGAGAAGGTCTGTGTTAGGAGCTGTGTAATTTGGTCGCGTAGGATCCGACGTTTCCCGTCCACCTTCCAATCCGGACACAAGCGAGTGCCTGATAGACCCGGTCTCGAAGTGCGCGATCAAGTCGAGTTGATCGTCCAGATAGGTCTCCGTGCTCGTCACTCCGATCTCATGTCTGGTTACGTCCATTTCCGAAAGCGGAGTCGATAGCGTCACGCCCTTCAACTGAGGCTCGGTGATCAGCACATCGCGCGCATAGTTTGCGTACCGGAATTGATTTCGGATTGTGATGGTTCTGTTTACGTCATGCTCCGCCTCAATTGTGCCGATATCATCGTAAGCGCGCAAAAAGTTTCCATCCTGCAACCCGTAATAGTTCGCTCGATTCACGGGCGCAGGACCGTTGAACAGCCACGGCAAACCGTAATCCGGAATGTCGTCTTCATTCTGATGGAAATAGCTGAAGGTGAACCGCGTTGCGGTGCCAAGCCCCAACGCGAGCGAGGGAGCAATGCCGAGCCGTCGATTTTCCGCCACGTCGCGCCCCGCAACATCCCCGATGTTTCCCATTGCGTTCAACCGGAACGCAGCGCCTGAACCGAGCTGTGGAATGGGAATATCGAGATCCATGGCGGCCCGCCTTGTAGCGTCTGTGCCGAACTGCAGATCGGCGGATAGGAACAGGCTCAAGCCGGGCGTCTTACTTGCCTGATTCACGACACCACCGGTCGAGCCGCGGCCAAATGTCACTGATGAAGGGCCTTGCAGCACTTGCACCTCCTCAGTGTTGAACGGATCGCGATAATAACTCCCGAAATCACGCATTCCATCGATAAAGAGATCGTTTCGTGCCGTGAATCCGCGAATCGTCAGATTGTCTCCCTGCGCTCCTCCTTCGCCTGCCGCCAGGCTGATACCCGCCACGTTCCGCAACGTATCCCGAAGCGTTGTGACGCCTTGCGCCTGCATTGTCTCCTTCGGCACGACGGCGATCGTCTGCGGCGTGTCGATCAACGGCTGTTGATACTTCGGCATGGCGGCGGCGAGTGCGGCCACGGAGGCCGTCACCTCAACCGCGGTGGTTGCCGGTTTCAGATCGATCGTTACGGAATGATCGCCTGTGAACCGGTACCGCAGGCCGGTGTTTGCGAGCAGTTTTTCGAGCGCTTGCTCCGCTGTCCATGTGCCCGAAACGCCGGGCGAACCGATCGAGAGAAGCTCCTGCTGGGCGACCGTTACCTCAACCCCAGACACATTTTTGAAAGCGGTGATCACGGATCCGAGCGTACCGGAGGGTATAGCGTAACGGTGAACCGGCAGCGCCTGTATCGGGTCTGCCGCTTGCGAATACGCGGGCTTCTTTAACGGCTGCTGAGCTAGTGCCAGTTTGCCGGCACCCGCCGCCGAGTAGGCAGCCAGCGTCCCCATCGCGATCCAGTTGCGGCGCCGGTTCGGGCCCGGCCGAGTCTTTTTCTTAATTCGTTTGGCTGCCATTCGTCGTTCTCATACGTCCAGCGGATGCTGGAATGTTTTGGGCACGAGCCGGCGAGCGTAAAATGATGTAAATCGCCAGCCCTGCGGGTTGTCGACTACCGAAGAGGACGCCCCTCCGCCAAGAGATCAGGCGTCCTCCTTCGGCTTGAAAATCTCGGAGCCTTTAAGCCCCGATCCGCCCTTCTTAAAGGGAAGGGCGATATCAGACCTTAATGGTCCATAATAAGGAAGACCCATGCGCAGTGTCAACGGTTCTCATCGAACGACGCAGAACCACGGTTCAACTGCCGTGATTTCAGCCTGATCTGAGCCGCGACCGCCAGGGAGCGATTTTTCCAGCGAGCCGTTACCGGTTATGCCGTTGCCTGCGCCTTCGCAACCACCAGCGGATTCTCGTGTCCCCGTGCCGTAACGGGCTCCACTCGCTCGATACGGCCGTTCACGACGATGAGGGCTTCGTCAAAATTATTGACGGTGGGGCACACATGCCGCGGAAGGAGATACAGCTTGTCGCCGATTTGGGGCATATCGACGCCCGGCGCGACTTCTATTGGCAAGTGCTCTTCGCTGGGCTTCAACGGTTTGAAACCAGCCCGGCCGATCACCTCACAAGTGGGGACGCCGGCATCCGCCGACACGCTCTTGTGGCCTGCATCGCAGGTGACGTGACGCGGAGTGGGATGGCTGACAACCGTCGAAAGTACGAGCACAGCAGGCGCATAACCGTAGTCCGGTAACTGCTCGAGGCTCGTGAAATCGTTGTAAACCACCGTGCCGGGCGAAATGCGGTGTATGAAGCGGCCGGTATTGAAGCCCGCATACGAAAATCCATAAGGAGCGGCGGGTGTTCCTGACGTGATTACTTCATTGGGACTCATCCCTGCAGAGGCGAGCTTGTCTACAATACGGAGAAGACGGTCATAACCCGCGTGCGTTTTTGACTCGCGTTCGGACGCCCCCACACCTGACATGTGACCGTCATAGTAATGAAGTCCCCGGAAGGCGCTTCCGGCTTCGCGCGCTAGCAGCACAACCTCTTCAGCCCGCTCCTGATCGATTCCCGTGCGGTCCATCCCCGGATTTACATCGATGAAAATTCCGCCCTCGGAGTCACGCCAGGGAGCGGCCTGCTCCGACGATTCGACCAGGACGGAAACGCGCGTTCGAGGATATTGCGCAGCAATTTCGCGCGTTCGTTCCACGTTCGGTCCCGTGATGGGGAAAGCTAGCAAGACGTCGGACGCACCTTCCCGGCAAGCCGTAAGCAGCTCCAATGATGTCGCGCACTTGAAGTTTCGAATTCCGTGGTCCAGGAAGCGGCGGACGGTGGCTGCGAGCTTCGCTGTCTTGATATGAGGGCGCCATCGCTCCGGGTCGCCGCCCACCATCCGCAAGGTAGCTTGTATGTTCCTGTCAACCCGTTCCGGATAGATCAGCAGCGCCGGGGTCAGGATCTGGTCCGCATTGTGAACCGCATACTCGCTCAGCCGTATGTCCATGCGAGTCATTCTCGCAAATCATGGTGGCACAGGCGCTTTCGCCCAACGAGACGGCGTGAGTTTTCAAATCGACGTGCTGAATCGTCGGAATATGCAGAGCGAGCACAGCTGGCCAGTGCAGCTCGGCTTGATTCGCATCCATTGTCTTTGGATAGCTCGTCGCCATAGCTGAATCGACGAGTTCACGACGAGTACAATTTCCAAATGCGGCTGAAAATCGTTCAGGTCGGCGAGGCAGTTTTGCGTCAGCGCGCCAGGGAATTAAGTCCGGACGAGATCCGCAGCCGCGAGACACAACAGCTCATCGAGTGGATGCGCGAGACCATGTACGATGCGCCAGGCGTGGGACTCGCGGCGCCGCAGGTCGGTCTCGGGCTGCAGCTTGCCGTGATCGAAGACAAGCCGGAATATACGAAAGATATGCAACCAGCGCTGATGAAGGAACGGGAGAGAAAGCCGGTTCCGTTTCAGGTGATCGTAAACCCAAAAATTACACTGCAAGGTCCGGCTGACGTCGAATTCTTCGAAGGGTGCCTCAGCCTTACGGCATTTACGGCGGTCGTGCCTCGGGCCCGGCGCGTAAAGGTTGAGTGCCTGGATCATCGCGGTCAACCTAGAACGATCGAAGCCTCAGGCTGGCATGCGCGCATCCTCCAGCACGAAATCGATCACCTGCAGGGTACCGTTTACATCGACCGTATGTATTCGCGCACGCTTATGTCCTCGGAAAACTACAACAGGTATTGGAAGGACAAGTCGATATCCGAAACGCGAAAACTAATCGGCTTCGAACGATAGCTCCTCTGGAGCTTTTCGAGCCCGCACTTCCTTGAACTCCTGTTTGCCCAGCGGGACCCGTGTTGCGATCGTGCTGGAAGCCCCGCCAGAGCTTTGCCGTGAAGCGAAAATTCGCGTTTCCTCGAAGCGGAACTATGATTTACACTTTTTCGTAAGTTTAGTTAGAACATGAAAACAGGAGACTGGACCGTTGCCCTTTTGTACCAATTGCGGGGCTAGTGTGCATCCGAACGCCGCCTTTTGCGTCAACTGCGGGACGGCACAGCCGCGCACGGCACCGCCCACCACCGAGTTTCTCCAGGGCATGAGCGACCGCACTGCCTGCATCCTGTGTTACATCCCAGTGTTTGGCGTCATTCCCGCTATCGTGTTCCTAGCCTCCCAGAAGTTCCGGACCAACGTGCGGGTCCGCTTCAACGCCTTCCAGGCGCTTTACCTGTTTGTGGCGTGGCTCATCATCTCTTCGGCCTTCCCCATCCTGCTGGTGGGAACACCCGGGTGGGATATGGGCCACCTGTTCATGGGCATCCTCAAACTCGCCATCTTCATCTGCTGGATCTACCTGCTGATCAAGGCGGCACAGGAACAACAGGTGCGCCTCCCGGTTATCGGAGATCTGGCCGCCCGCTCCACTACCGAGCAGTTATAGTATAATTATTCATTGTTGTGAATAATTACTCAGAAAGGCTCTCTGTCGGCGTCGTGGGGTTTCGAGGCTACAGCGGCGCCGAGTTGGTCCGCCTTCTTTCCAGCCATCCGGCGGTTGAAGTCATTCTCTTGGAACACCGTTCGGATGTTGGCGAACGGCCCGTTCCGCTTGGCCAAACTCCTCCCAAAACCATTCCAGCGACGATCGATGCGATTCGCCAGGAAAAGTTGTCGCTGGTCTTTACCGCCACCCCTGCCGATGTATCCATTTCGCTCGTGCCAGGCATCCTGGGCGCTGGTGCAAAAGTAATCGATCTCAGCGGCGCGTTCCGTCTGCAGGATGCAGAAACCTATTCGCGCTGGTACAAAGAGCGTCACGCGGCCCCTGAACTTCTGGTTTCAGCCGTTTACGGCTTGCCGGAGTTTCACCGCGAGCGGATTCGCTCCGCCCGGCTGGTGGCCAATCCCGGCTGCTATCCGACCGCTGCCAACCTGGCCCTTCGGCCTTTACTCGATGCTCAGGTCGTGGACCGGTCACGCGGAATCATTTGTGATGCCAAATCCGGCGTCAGCGGAGCCGGCCGGAAGGCGTCGCTGAAGACGAGTTTTTGTGAAGTGGCGGAAAATTTCGCGGCATATGGAATTGTCGAGCACCGCCACGTCCCCGAAATTCTGCAAAATTGCGGCCTCGGAGAGCGTGAATTTACGTTCACGGCCCATCTTTTACCGGTTGAGCGTGGCATTCTGGAAACAATTTACTTACGCACGGATCACGTCGAGAAGCCGGTCGACCTGCTGTCTATCTATGAGGAATTTTACTCCGGTGAGCCTTTCGTGCGACTCTATGCGCCTGGTAAAGTTCCTGACTTACGCGCCGTCCAGCGCACGAATTTTTGTGACATCGGGTTCGTTTTCGATCCGGAAAGCCAGCGCCTGGTAATCGTCTCGGCCGAAGATAATCTGGTGAAAGGCGCTGCCGGCCAGGCTGTTCAAAATATGAACCTGATGCTCGGCCTCCCCGAGACGGAGGGGCTATTGTGAAACTCCTCATCAAAGTGGGCGGCACGCTGCTCGACGATGCCGGTCGCCGGGCAAACCTCGCCCGGCAGCTTGCACAGATCAGCCACGATCTTGTGATCGTGCATGGGGGCGGCAAACAAGTCACGGGCTTTCTCGCTGAGCGCGGTATATCGAGCCGGTTTGCCGGCGGATTGCGCGTCTCCGATGAAGCTGTTATCGATGCGGTTACGAAAGTCATCGGCGGATCTGTAAACAAGGGCCTGGTTTCCGCTCTGATCGCCGCCGGGCGTGCGGCAGTCGGCCTCTCCGGAGTGGACGGCGGCCTGACCGCGGCCGAGCCCATCAGTTCCGAACTCGGGTTTGTCGGACGCCCTGCTCGGACCGATGAGCGGCTGCTGGACCTGCTCATAAGGGCTGGTTACCTGCCGGTGTTGGCTTGCCTCGCAGGCGACGCGAACGGGAATATCTACAACGTGAATGCAGACCAGATGGCCGTCTCCTGCGCCCTGGGGTGGCAGGCCGACAAGCTCTTGTTTCTCACCGATGTTGCCGGAGTCCGGGACGCCAGCGGCACGGTTCTCCCCCGCTTAGGCGAAAAAGAGATCGAGGAACTCATCCGATCCGGGACCGCCCACGGAGGCATGCAGGCCAAGCTCGAGGCCGCGCGCCTTGCGCTTCAAAACGGGCTTGCGGAGGTCGTCATCGCCTCCGGTCACGAACCCGGCATCTGCACCCGCTTCCTCGCCGGACAGGCGGTGGGCTCACGTCTCGCCCTGGAGGCTGTTGCGCCGTGACCCAGACCGCCGTTGCCGTGCACAAAGCATCCATGCGAGACATTCCGAACCTTCTCGCGCTCATCAACTCCTATGCGGCGAATGGCATCATGCTGCCCCGAACCGAATTCGAGATGTTGGAAACATCCGGGATTTCTCGGTTGCCTATGACGGCGATTTGCTCTCGGCTGCGGAGCTTTGCATTTCTATACTCCGGCCATGGCCGAAGTTCGCTCCCTCGCAGTCCTGCCCGCACTGAAACAGCAGGGAATCGGCCGGACTCTGGTCGAGGCGCTCGAAGCTGAAGCACGGGACAACGGTCTCGATGCGATTTTTGCCTTCACCTAACGCACTTCGCTTCTTTAAAAAGCTTGGATTCGCAGAAGTCGAACGGGACGAACTGCCGTTAAAGGCGTGGAAGGATTGTTTGCGCTGTCCGAAGTTCCATAGCTGCGATGAAATTGCCGTTCTAAAATGGCTTCACCCACAGCACGGTAATGTAATTCATTCGGATTATCAATCGTCATTTGAACGTGAACTGGTCCACTTTCCTACCGTAAAGTTTTCTCCCTGGAAATAGCGGAACAAATTTCGATATTGTTTCTGCTTATTCCGTCATCAATTTAGGTAAAAAATTCAACTTTCGCGAATTTTTTACTGGCTTTCGCCTGTTAGTACTAGTATACTCAGTACCGCAGTCGCTAGTACTAAGGGCTAAGCCCACGGGAGGTAATGTGCGAGCTTTAACTGTTGATGTGCAGGAGTCCGCCGGACGTATTCTTTGCTGCACGATTTTTCGGCCCGGCGGTCGGAAGCTGCTGGCCAAAGGCCATGTCCTCAGTGATGAAGACATTCGTCTGCTTCAGACTGAAGGAATGCAACAGGTCTGGGTCACGGAGTTGGAGGACGGTGAAATCGGGGAGGACGAGGCGGTCATGGCGGTGGCGGAAGCGATGTGCTGCGGGTCGGTCGAAATCCGCCTGGCAGCCGGCGGACGCGCCAATCTGGTCGCAACGGCCGATTGTTGCGCACTGGTCGACGATGAACTGCTGAAGCAGATTAATTGCACCAGCAGCATTGTTATTGCTACCGTGCCCAACTATCGGTTTGTGACGGCGGGCGAACGCGTCGCCACCATTAAGAGCGCGCCCTTCGCGGTGGCGCAGTCTCAACTCGAAGCAGTGCTTTCTATTCTTCAGGAGCGCGGCGCAATCCTGCAGTCGCGGCCCATTCGCGACCCCGGTGTCGGTGTTCTCTACACCGATCCGGTTCACGGAGACCGGGCGCGCACGTTATTTGAAAGCGTGGTCCGCACGCGCATCGAGCGTTTCAGCGGAAATCTTCGCTATTCGCTCACGGCCGTCGAGGAGGAAGAGCAGGTGACGCGCGCTCTGCAGCATCTGCTGCGCACCAAGCCCGCCGTCATTCTCATCGCTTCCACCACCGCTCCGGCCGGCCCCGAAGATGTCATCGGGCGCGCACTTGTGCGGCTGGGTGCGCACGTCGAGCGCTTCCTGGCTCCCGTCGAACCTGGCAATCTCATGATGCTCAGCTATAAGGACGACATACCGATCGTGTCCGCGCCCTGTTGCTTCCGCTCCGCCAAGGCCAACGTGCTGGATTTGATTCTGCCGCCCATGCTGGCTAAGTACCGTATCTCAGGTTGGGAGATTGCCTGCCTCGGCCACGGCGGCCTGCTCAACTAGCAGTGGTGGCGCAGGCGCTTTTGCCTGCCGTGTCGCGACTCGTCGCGACGGAGCTTTACGTTTCTCGCTTCTCCATAAAACCCGGGGTGGACCTCCGACCGCCTCGAGTGGCTCCTGCCGGACGTTCCACATACCGTCACCGCTTCTCCGTAAGCGGAGGCGGATGTGGCGTCCGGCCTTTTTTCTGCGAAGCCCGCAAGGTTATGATGATTTCGAAACATGCCCGAACACGTGGAAACAGACGAACTCGCGGAGAAAGTGCTTCGTGTGATCGCCCACACCCAGCGCATTCCTCCCGAGTCGGTTTCGCTTGACAGCACTTTCGAAGCCCTAAAGATCGATTCGCTGGATGGCATCAACATCGTCTTCGAGCTGGAGAAGGAGTTCAATATTGAGATTCCCGACGACGGCGTGCAGAATCTGCGTTCGGTTCGGGACACCGTTGAGGGCGTGCGGAAACTCGTAGAGGCGAAGAACCTGGCCGTTCCGCCAGGGGCGGCATGAACCGGGTTGCGGTGACTGGCCTCGGGCTGGTGTGTGCACTCGGAAATACGGTTTCGGAGAGTTGGAAACGCCTCATCGAGGGCGAATGCCGGATTCTCCCCATGCGCGATCCCGGATCTCCCGCTTATAAATTCCGGAATGGCGCGGAAGCCTGGGATTTCAAGCCGCTCGACCATTTCACGGAAAAAGACCTCGTGATGCTCGAGCGTTTTGCTCTCCTCGCCGTTGTCGCGGCGCGTGAGGCCGTCACGCAGAGCGGCATCCGGTTTGAAGGCGAGCTCCGGGACCGTTCCGCGATCATCACCGGCAGCAGCGTCGGTGGACAGTTCACCGAAGAAGAAGGATATATCCGCCTTTATCGTGAAAACATTTCACGGGTTTCTCCTCTGACTATTCCCCGCACCATGGCCAATGCAGGCGCTAGCCGCATTTCGCTCGAGTTCGGGATTCATGGTCCCGCTTACACCATCGCTACGGCCTGCTCGTCCTCCAACCACGCTCTTGGCCAGGCATTCTGGATGGTGCGCAACGGCCAGGTCACCGCGGCCATTGCGGGCGGTAGCGAGGCGGTCTTTGCCGAAGGATTACTCCGCGCCTGGGAGGCGATGCGCGTCGTGGCCCCTGATGTTTGCCGTCCGTTTTCAGCGGACCGTAAAGGCTTATCGCTCGGCGAGGGAGCGGGCATGCTGTTGCTCGAAAATTGGGAGCACGCAAAAGCGCGCGGGGCGCCGATTGTTGGAGAAGTGATCGGTTTCGGAATGAGCTCGGATGCTCATCACATTACTCAACCCTGCGTGGAAGGTCCGGCCAAAGCCATGCTCTGGGCCATTCGCGACGCATGCATCGGGCCCGACCAGGTGGACTACATCAATGCGCACGGAACAGGAACGCAGGCGAACGACGTGACCGAAACACAAGCGATCCGCTCGGTTTTAGGCAAGCGAGCCGATTCCGTCTTAGTGAGTTCCACAAAATCCATGCATGGCCATACACTCGGCGCGGCCGGAGCGGTGGAGGCCGTCGCCTGCCTGCTTGCCCTCAAGCACGGCCTTGTGCCGCCGACCGTGAACTTTACTGTGCGCGATCCGGCCTGTGATCTGAATATCGTCGCCAACGCGGCACAGCATGCCCAAATGCAAGTGGCTCTTTCGAATACGTTTGCTTTCGGCGGGCTCAATGCCACGGTCGTATTGAAGCGCGCGGAAACGTAAAGACCCTTAACGCAGCGCACGCCGTACTTGGTTTGCATTAAGTCGGAGTATCGCCGTTCCGCGCGCGCAAACTTTTCTGGATATCGGCCACACAACGATCCGAAACCTCGGCCTCCCGATGAGCATCTTAATGCCGCTTTCGCTTGTGTCGGCCATTGTCCTTATGGTGCTGTTACCCAAGCGATCCAAAGCGTTCGCGCTGGCATTGGCCGGCGTCCTTCTGATGGTTTCCGCCCTGCCGGATCAGTCCGACACTGGTGTTTTCTCAGACGTGTCACTCGCAAATGCGGCCGGCGAAGTGCACTGACGGCCGGTTTTCGATTCTAATTCAGGCTCTTTCCAAATTCATGCGCCTTAATATCGCTTGGTACCGTGGATCTGAACGACGACCCTCGAAGAATGATGCAAGCCGGATAAAGTAGATGAGCCAAAACGAGCGATGATGCCGCAGCAGGAATGGAGGCGCCTGACTCCTGCCCGTACATTCGCCTTACGGCTTTCGCCGGAGGTAAATGCCATGACAACGACGATCATCTGGAAC
>DATBHS010000155.1:0-4380 GCA_036557345.1 Bryobacteraceae bacterium | reverse complement strand
CCATATTCGCGGCCCGTTTCGCCGAGAAAAACGCCGCCGATGCCGACGGATTATCGTCCGACCGTCTTTCTGCCTAAGACCGCCTTTCCGATGCGCGGCGACCTGCCGCAGCGGGAGCCGACACTCCTCGCCCGCTGGGCGGCGATCGATCTCTATCGGCGGCTGCGCGAGACCTCGAAGGGCCGCGCGAAATTCGTGCTGCATGACGGGCCGCCCTACGCCAACGCCGATCTCCATCTCGGTCACGTGCTGAACAAGATCCTCAAGGACGTCGTCAACCGCTCGCAGCAGATGCTCGGCAAGGACGCCCCGTTCGTGCCGGGCTGGGATTGCCACGGCCTGCCGATCGAGTTCAAGGTCGACCAGCAGCTTGGCAAGCGCAAAGCGTCCATGACGGTTGCCGAAATCCGCGCCGAGTGCCGCGCGTACGCCGCGAAGTTTGTCGAGATTCATCGCGCCGAGTTCAAACGCCTCGGCATTCTGGGCCGCTGGGAGACACCCTATCTCACGATGAGTCCGGAATATGAGGCTGTCATCGCGCAGGCTTTCGTGGAGTTTCTTCAGGGCGGCTATGTGTATAAGGGTCTGAAGCCGGTGCACTGGTGCATTAAAGATCGCACCGCGCTCGCCGAAGCCGAAGTCGAGTACGAAAATCATACAAGCCCGTCTATCTACGTTCGTTTCAAACTTGCCTCAGATCCGGCTGCTATCGATCCCGCGCTCGCCGGCAAAGAAGTGTACTGCCTGATCTGGACCACGACACCCTGGACCATTCCGGCGAACGTTGCCATCTGCTTCAATCCGAGATTCGAGTACGTCGCCGTCGATACGCCGCAAGGGATTACGATCGTGGCCGAGGGGTTGCTGCCGCAAGTGGCGGAGGCCCTTGGGTGGGATCAGGCTGTGGTCACGCGGTTTCCGGGCACCAGGCTGGAGCGAGCCATTTTTCGTCATCCGTTTATCGATCGCGAATCGATTGGCTTATTGGGCGATCACGTCACGTTGGAACAGGGCACGGGAGCGGTCCATACAGCACCCGGTCACGGCCAGGACGACTTTGTCATTTGCCAGCGCTACGGCATCGGCGTGTACTGTCCGGTGGATGCGGCGGGCCGCATGTTCCGTGCAGAGGGCGCTGCCGGCACTCTGCCCGACGAATTGATCGGAAAAACGGTTTGGGAAGCGAATCCGATCGTCATCAAGATTCTTCAGCATCATGGCGCGCTCGCCGGCCAGGCGCGTCTCGATCACAGCTATCCGCACTGCTGGCGCTGCCACAATCCGGTGATCTTCCGGGCCACTGAGCAATGGTTCATTGGGATGGATCGTGAGAACTTGCGCGCTCGCACATTAGACGCTATCAAGACCGTTCAATGGCACCCGTCCTGGGGCGAGGAGCGCATGTCGAACATGATTGCCATGCGCCCGGATTGGTGCATTTCGCGCCAGCGCGTCTGGGGCGTTCCTATTATCGTGTTCTATTGCGAGTGCTGCGGTGAGCCCTTCACGGAACGACGCGTCCTCGATAGCGTAGTGGAACAATTCCGGCAATATACGGCAGACGTCTGGTACGAAAAGTCGGCTGAAGAGCTGATGGGTCCGGGTTGTAAGTGTGCGAAATGCGGTGGCATCTCATTCCGCAAAGAAACAGACATTCTGGACGTCTGGTTCGACTCCGGTTCCAGCCATCTTGCGGTGCTTACGCCTGAAAACGGCCTTCCCTGGCCGTCCGACATGTACATCGAAGGAGGAGACCAGTATCGCGGTTGGTTTCACAGTTCGCTGCTGGTTGGTGTCGGACTGAAAAGCCACTCCCCCTACCGCGAATGCGCGACGCACGGCTGGACGCTCGACGCCGACGGGCGTGCCATGTCGAAATCTCTAGGCAACACGATTGAGCCGGAAACAATCGTGAAGAAAAACGGCGCCGACCTGCTGCGCCTATGGGTGGCTTCCGTCGATTTCATTGAAGACGTGCGCCTTTCCGACGTGATTCTCGAGCGCCTGTCGGAAGCGTATCGCAAACTGCGGAACAGCGGCTTCCGGTACATGCTTGGAAACCTGGCCGACTTTGATCCCGTTCGTGACATTGTTCCTGGCGAGCGCCTGTGGGGCTTCGAGGCTTGGATTCTGGTTCGGGCTGAAGACCTGGTGCGGCGCTGCCGCGCCTTCTATCAGCAGTACGAGTTTCATAAGGTATATCGTTCTATCTACGATTTCGTCATTACCGACCTGAGTGCGATCTATTTCGATGTTTCAAAGGACCGGCTCTACACGGCTGGCCCCAACTCCCTTTCGCGCCGCAGTGCTCAAACAGCCCTGCACAGGTTAAATCTGGCGCTTGTTCGCCTGCTCGCTCCCATCCTTTCGTTTACGTGTGAAGAGGTCTGGCGCCACACGAAGTTCGGCGAAGCAGCGCCGGAAAGCGTTCATCTCGCATATTTTCCGGAGCCACAAGAACTCACCGAAGGATTAACAGCCGAAGGCCGGGCGCGTGCGGCCGACTGGGAAACGCTAGTTCCCGTTCGCAATCAGGTTCTTAAAGCGCTGGACGCCGCGCGTGAAGATAAGGTAATAGGTACCTCGCTCGAGGCGGCGGTTTCACTGGAGGCGACCGGCGATCTCTACCGTCTGCTTCAGACCTATGCAGCCGGTCTACCGACCTGGTTCATCGTTTCTCAGGTGAGCGTGAAACCGAGTCACGACACGTCGGGACTTAGCGTGCAAGTGGAGCGGGCGCGAGGCGATAAATGCGAACGCTGCTGGAAATATACGCTGGATGTCGGCAGCGACGAGGAATTCCCGACCGTGTGCGCTAGTTGCGCCTCTGTAATTCGGGAGTTTCTGCAATAGTGCCCAAACGTTCTCAATCCAGTTCTCAAATCGTCCCGCTACTGATCGCATTAACGGTGATCGTGGCGGACCGGATGACAAAGCTGGCGATTCAGGGCTCGCTGAATTTCTTCGACAATATTCCGGTGATCCCGGGCTGGCTGCGCATTGTCCACACGGAAAACCCAGGCGCGGCGTTCGGAGTGTTGGCCGACGGCAACCCGTGGCTGCGCAGCGGCATCCTAATAGGTGTGTCCGGATTGGTGTTGGTGTTTGTCGCCTCCGCGCTATTCGGACGTAGAAGCACGTTTACTGGAGCAACGGCTAGGTTTGCCCTGTCACTGGTTCTGGGCGGCGCTCTCGGAAACC
The DNA here is from genome assembly GCA_036557345.1 of Bryobacteraceae bacterium. Classification (GTDB taxonomy): domain Bacteria; phylum Acidobacteriota; class Terriglobia; order Bryobacterales; family Bryobacteraceae; genus Bog-105. The sequence goes on along the minus strand of DATBHS010000155.1, from coordinate 1,179 downwards.
TCTACGATCGAATAGTCCATGGGACCGTTACCGATTTCATTGAGGTCTACCACGGCAGTTGGGCCTTTCCAGCCTTCAATGTCGCCGATAGCGCGATCACGGTAGGCGCAATTCTCCTGCTAATTGATCTTTTGCGTCCCCACCGCAGGGCGATTCCGCAACATACGGAGCTAGCGCGCAAGTAGCCACATGTTTCCTAAGCTGATCAGCATCGGTTCGTTTTACATCCCAACTTACGGCGTTCTGGTCGCGCTGGGCTTCCTTGCCGGGCTTGCTGTCACGCTGCGCCTGGCGCGCCGCGCAGGACTTGACCCCGACAAGATCACAAACCTTGCGGTCTATTGCGCGATCGCGGGAATTGCCGGAGCGAAGCTGTTCATGTTCCTGTTCGATATCGGCGATTACATTCGCGATCCGGGGCAGATTTTTAGTCTTGAGACCCTGCAGGCTGCCGGAGTGTTCCATGGCGGATTCATCACGGCTTTTCTTGTTGCATTACTCTACATGAGAAAGCAATCGCTTCCAGGTTTTCCGACCATGGATGCGTTTGCTCCGGGAATTGTGCTCGGCCAGGGCATAGGACGTCTGGGCTGCTTCGCCGCCGGTTGCTGCTGGGGCAAGGAATGCGCTCTCCCCTGGGGCGTGCGCTTCCGATCTGACTTCGCCGCGCCGGTGCCGTTGGACAGAACGCTGCATCCAGTTCAGCTTTACGAATCGGCCGCGGATCTGCTCATCTTTGCGCTCTTGTATCGTCGTGCGGTGCACGGGCGCCGGCCGGGCGAGATTATCGGCCTCTATCTGGTTCTATACTCGATCGCCCGCTTCATCATCGAATTCTTTCGCTTTCACGAGCAAGCTCTTGCCGGGCCGTTCTCGCTGACGCAATGGATCGCATTGGGCCTGCTGGTGCTCGGCGCCGGTATTCTGCTATACATCAGGCAACGCCCTGCAGTTGTTCATCCGACTGTGCGCAGCGCGCATGCGTGATTGCTAAAAATGAAAAAATTCGTGCTCGCATTGATTACCGCCACATCTGTGCTGGCCTCCTCAGGCGAAAGGGTAAACATCTATGCGGAGCGTGTCTCAAATGAGCCGATCTTAGGTCCACTGGCGGGCAGTACAAGCTGGAGCGAGTTCGCTATTTTCAATCCCGCTGCAGTCAAATTGGGCACGAAGACC
>DATBHS010000154.1:0-17885 GCA_036557345.1 Bryobacteraceae bacterium | reverse complement strand
AAGGAGCCGTGTTCTGGGACATCATTCAGCCCGCTTTCATGTTCATGGTGGGGGTCGCGATGCCGTTCGCGCTGGCGAAGCGCGTGAGCCAAGGGGCCTCGCACGGTGACAACTTGCGCCATGTCGTGGTCCGATCCGTGCGGCTCATCGTTTTGAGCCAGATCTTGATGTGGGTAGGCCGCGGCCGGGTCACGCCGCAACTCATCAATGTACTTTCGCAGATCGCCTTCACTTACTTCTTGTGTTTTTTCATCATGCAGTGGAGGTGGCGATATCAGGTTGCCGCAGCGATCGGACTTCTCGTGTTCTGGACAGCGCTCCTCTTTATCTTCCCCGGACCGGATGGCCCATTCTCAAAGACCGCAAGCGTCGGACTAGTTGTCGATCGCGCAATTTTCCATTACGACTACGATCCGGCGTATTCCACACTGAACTTCATTCCCAGCACCGTCTGGACGCTGGCGGGGGTCTGGGCCGGCCGACTGCTGATGAACGCACGCTCGCACGCGCCCTCGTTGAAGGTCCTGGCAGGCGGCATGCTTCTGTCGTTCACTCTGGGGCTGGCGTTGCGGCCCTGGATACCTATGATTAAGCAATTGTGCACGCCATCGTTCATCTTTTACAGTCTCGGCTGGGTGCTGTTCATGCTGATCGGGTTTTACTGCCTGGTCGAAATTCGCGGCTACAAACGCGCCGTCTTTCCACTCGTCGTGTTAGGGATGAATTCCATCTTCATCTACTCGCTTGGGCAATTACTCCACGGTTGGCTGGATCGCGCCGTAAGTGTGTTTACGTTCCGCTTCGCTTTTCTCGGGACCTTCGGACCTGTCGCCCAATCTTGCGCCGTGCTCCTGATCATGTGGTATTTGTGCTATTGGCTTTACCAGCGCAAGATCTTCCTCAAGGTCTAAAAGTTCAGGCGAAGAACAAGTTGTATCTGGCGGTTCGTTCCGAGACCGATTTGATTCGAAACCGTCGAGTTTAGAACTCCGAAATTACCGCCGGCGGCTGAAGCTGTAAACGGCTGACCCGGCTGAATGCCCGGACTGCTTGGCCCAGTACCGATGCCCGGGGCCAGACGAAGATTGCCGGGGTTGGCAAAGTTCGTGTGATTCAAAATGTTGTACACCTCGCCCCGGAATTCGATATTCGCTCGCTCAGTGAGGGAAAAGCGCTTGCTGAGAGTAAAATCCAACTGCGCCAGCCCGGGACCCGCCAGCGAGTTACGGCCCGAGTTGCCGAAAGAGCCTGCCTGAGGAACCGTGAACGCCGCAGGATTGACATACGCCGTTCCTCCGACGTGAAGGATGGGATCCACCCCAGGGATCACATCAGGACGCCTCACATTGCGGCTATTTCCTCCGCCGGGTGTGTTCACCACTGCCGTCGTTACAACCGTTCCGTTGACGACAACTGGGGCGGAGTAGACGTTCCCGTCTCGCTGGTCGACATAAGCGATGTCCGGCCTGGTGATCAGCACATCGATCGGCACACCGGTACGGGCATTGAAGAGCCCGCCGAGTTGCCATCCTCCGAGGACCAAATTGAGGGGCTTGGACATGCCGCTTGCGTACCGGCGGCCGCGGCCGAAAGGCAGATCGTATAAAGCGTCGATATTTAAGCTCTGCCGAATGTCGAAGTTATTGTTGCCGTAGTCGGCACCGAAGTTGAACGGATTGCCGGCCGTATTTGCCTCGTTGGAACCATTGCTGTCGCCGATGGTATGGGCCCACGTATACTGCCCGCCTAAAGTCAAGCCTCGCGAGTAGCGCCGGTTGATACCGAGCTGTAAAGCGTTGTAACTGTCGTTGCCGCCGCTAGTCTTGTAGTCAATCTCCGCGAAGCGGCCGCCAAACTCGCGAACAGCCTTCGCCGTGCCTGTCTTTGGATCTACGCTCAATCCGGTAATCAGATTGGTGATGCTGCGAAGGAACAGGTTTCGGCCCTGGCTTCCGACATATGCAGCCGTCAGTACAGTCGAATCCGGCAGCTCTTGTTGAACGGAGAACGTGTACGAAAGGACGCGCTCCGGAATACGGTAACCGATCCCGTACGCCCGGGGCTGATATCCGAGCGTCGGGCTGTTGATGTTGTAATTCGCATAGATGGATGCGATGTCCAGCGGGTACTTGAGTTGAGAACCGGAGCTGATTGTGGTGCCGATGCGGTCATTCGCTTCCGGCTGCAGTTGGTCTTCCGTTTGTCCCGGGCCATAGAAGTAGCCTGCGCCGACCCGCAGTACAGTCTTGTTTTTGGAGGCCTCCGGCGACCAAGTGAATCCGAGCCGCGGGCCAAAGTTTTTAGTCGAGCTAGCGTACCAGTCACCGCTGTACTTGGGGAAGATAGTACCGTCTGCGATGCTGAAAAGCACATCCTTATTACGAGCCTCCGATAGGGGTGAATAATATTCGTATCGCAGACCGTAATTCATCGTGAAGTTAGGCCGGATTCTCCACTCGTCCTGCGCGTAGCCAATATAGTAGGTCTGCTGCAGTTTGGCGACACCGGACAATCCAGTGAACGGGCTGGTCGCGCTCAGATCTCCGTTGAACGCGATCGAGCTAGGAGTGTTGCTCAGGAACGACTGCACATTGGCAAAGGTGTACGTGGTCCCGCCGAGCTGATCATTGTAAAGAGTAATCGGGCGGAACTCGACGCCGAACTTCATATTGTGGTTGCCCTTCATAACTGACAGATTGTCTATGTAGGAGACTGAATCGTTCGTGTAGGGCGCGCCGCGTCCGTTGAACGAGCTGGACAGACGAATCAATCCGCTCGGGGTCGCAATTGCCGCGTTCCCAGTCTGGCCGGCAATACCGCCGAGAGCGACGCTGCCGGAAAGGTTGAGGGTCACACCGGTGAGATCAACGCCAGGACTCGGGCCTGGCCGCCCGGAAACCCGTTCTTTCACAGCGTTCAGGCCCACTTTTGTCTCATTAACAATGGCGGCGGTTAACACCTGATTCAGGCTGATCACGGCGTTCTGAGGAACCGCTGTCTGATTGTATTGGCTGAGAGTTGAGTTCTGCGTCTGTGAGGACGTGCCCTGATCACGGAAATAACGGGCATACAGCCGGAAGCGCTCGTTAATGTTGTAGTCGAACCGGATGCCACCCGAGTCTTCGTTGAGGGAATTAGGTCCGATAACCGTCACAGCATCGAGAAATGGATTACTGGTTGGGAATTGTCCGATCGGAAACGCAGGAAGCAGCGGCTGGATAGCCGGAACGGCCTGCGAACGGGCGAAGGCGCTCAACGTCGTCTCAACAAAAGGAGTCGCAGTGCGCTGGCGCAAGCCTTCATAGCTTGCAAAGAAGAATACCTTATCACGAACGATCTTTCCTCCCAGGGAGCCGCCGAATTGATTCAGGCGGAGCGTGTCTACTTTGCTGCCGGAGAAGAAGTTTCGAGCGTCAAAATAGTTGTTTCGAAGGTACTCGAATAGGGAGCCGTGCCAGTCATTCGAGCCTGATTTCGTTATGAAACTGATCTGACCGCCGGTGCCCGTTCCGTACTCGGCGGGGTAATTGCTACTATCCACGCGGAATTCCTGGATGTTTTCCAGACTTTGCTGCAACCGGAAAACAGAAGTGGTCTCGCCGTTCAGATTGCCGGGTGAGGCGTCGATGATGGAAGATCCCTCGATACCGTCGAAGCGGATAATGTTCTGCTGATTGGAACGCCCGCTAAAGCGGATGTTGTCGTAGGTTCCGCTACCGCTGTTCACGGCGCCCGGAGTCAACAGGTAAAGCTGAGACACTTGCCTCCCGTTCAGAGGCAGTTCGCCCACCTCACGCTCTGTGACATTTACTCCGATCTTTGCTGTACTCTGATCGACGGCAGCGACATTCGCCGCCACGGTCACAACTTCGCTCGTGCCGCTCACGGCAAGCTGCAGATCGCGCCTTACCTCCTGCCCTACCTGTAATGGCAGTTCTTTCACTTCCATCTGGGTGAAACCCGGTTGGGAAGCTTTAACCGTGTACTCGGAAGGTTCGAGTCCGGTAAAGACGTAATCGCCGGTATCGCTCGTCACCTGAGACCGCTCCAAATTTGTTCGCTGATTGGTGACGCTGACCTCAGCGCCCTTAATCGGCGCACCCGATTGATCTGTAACGGTTCCTACGATTCGCCCTGTACTGGTCTGAGCAAAAGCGCAAATTGAAAAGCCGATAGACACAAAAATGAATCTTATGACCCGCATGCGTATCCCCTGACCGAAAGTAACGAGTCAGAAGTTTCGAATGAATTACAACCGCATGAAAAGCAAGTGAACCTACTGGGTTCGGGTTTTGGGAGTACGATTACACGCCAACTGTTGGAGGGAGCGAATGGCGCGATTCAGCTCAGCTCTTCGCTTGTAGAGAATCACTAGCGCGTAGTCGAGAAAACAGTTGAACGCCTGATCGGAAACGCCTGCTATAGCGGGCTTCTTCGTCATGTTCGGCGTTCCTGCCCTCATAACTAAATGTTCAGGTCTCCTCATCGGGAATGGCGATTCCGATTGCGCGATGACCACGGATGTTGATAAAGAGCCTCAGCTCACGATCGCGGTCTCGCGCGCATTGAACCTCGAACTCCCCGGAGCTGCTGGCCTTTGTTCTTTCCACCAGGTCTTCACCGTCCAGCAGAAGGATGTCGACGCCATACAGAGGCTGCTCCGGATTTTCAGAATTCAAAACCTGGCCAACCAAAACGAGGCGGTCTCGAACCGTTTCCAACCTCAGGTCGATGACAAAGGGATCGGCCTCGTGAACCAGCCGCCGGCTGGAGGAGGTCGAGTTGCGAACGAAGGCCGGCGCAGGCTGCCGGAAACTGTCGAAAACCAGTTCCGCGCGCCGGGCGATTTCGACTAGCCATCTCCAAGGCTTATGGACGAAATAAGCTGCCTGAACGTCCCTGAGCACGTGATCGGGAGGCGTGTAGCGTATTTCCTGGGACAAGTGCTCCAGGACGGCCTGCCACACGCTTCTCGACTTAAGGCACTCCTCACAGCTCCTCTCGAGATGAGATTCGAGCGCAGCGGCTTCCGGATGCGGCAACAAGCCCCGTGTAAAGTCAACCCAATCCGCGGGTGAAAAATGGCTCATTCATCCTCATTAAGGCTCGCCATGTATGGCTCTTCTAGGAATAAGGGCATGCCGCCGCTGGAAAAATACAACCTTTATTTTGACGCCGGGAAGTAAAACTCAGGCGAAAGCGTGTCCAATCAGTTTGAAGGGCGCCCAGTAATACGGATGCCTGTATTGCTCGCGCAACCTGAGCATCGCCGTTCGCAACGCGTCGGCTTTTCTCGACCGGTTCGCCAGCTCGCTGTAGAACTCCTGCATGAAATAGGACGTGCTCCGGTCATCCACATCCCAAAGCGACAATACTAACGATCGCGCGCCCGCATAGAGAAGCCCGCGCGTAAGCCCTATCAACTCGTCGCCTTCATCTACGAAATCCAGCCCGGTGACGCAGCCGCTCAAAGTAAGCAAATCTGCAGGAAGACGGGTGCGATAGAGATCGTAGAGGCTGATGTAGGAATCAGCCAGCCTTATTGAGGAAAACATGGGACTATCCTGGCGGAAACATCCGTGGCTGGCAATGTGAATCAGCCGGCTTTTCTGACCGTATTCGCGCAATGCCTGTTCGGTCGCTTCGGCGCCCCACAGTAGCTTGGGTTCAGGAACTACCTTCGCAACGGCTTCGACTTCTTCCCGGATGAACGGCATGGCCGGGTCGTCAACTCCCATGATCAGCGATGGCCCCGCGCTGCAACTCTGAATACGGTGACAATGAGCGAAGATGCTCGCGCTCGGCTCGTAACAGACGTTGAACTCGTCTACCAGGTATCTCTGCCCGTCCAACAGGGCGTGAAACGGAAGTGAGTGTAACGGTCCATACGGGACGATAACCAAATCTCGAACCGTAAGAAGGTCTTCGACGGGCGTGACCAGATCGCGATACAACGCCTGGAGATGGCCCTCGGTAGCTCGTAAGAGAGGCGCTTCAAAGCGCGACACGTAGGCGGGATCCAAACGGAGTTTCGAGAGCTGAAAGCGTAGCATTCTAAGGCGCTGTACGACCTGAGAAGCGCATGCAACCTGCAGAACTTTCAGATTCCTGGCCGAAAGGACGGCCGCGTGTATCCGCCCATCGACAGCGAAGTACTCTACGAGCATCGCCTCGGGGCCTAACGCGCTACGAATCTCGTCCAGGCTAGCTGTTCGCGAATTCAGAAGCGCCGCTCCTACGGTCGCCGAGGCAGGCGCCTCCCGCAACAATCGAAGCAGACGATGCTCGCGGGCCCTCGCCTGACGCTTTAGCGCTACCAGACGGGCCCCCGATACCCCTTCCGCTGAGCACTGCTCGCGCTCCATGCGATGGTAATACCAGTTCAGTTCCTTTCTAAGAAGCCGGACGTGCCTGTCCGTTTCGTGTTCCTGCGTATCCGAGTCGTTCTGCTGCGCGCCGGCGAGAATCAGGTCCTGAAGCGTACGGGATTTCGCGGCCTCCACGTAGCTCAACGCCTCTTCAGCAGACGACTTGCGGTTTTCGTCCCGGAGGCAGAGTTGCACAAGCCGGCTGTAGACCTCCAGCCGGTTCCGCATGAATCCGATTTTCAGCTCGTCCCTTTGCAGGCTGCTCCTTAGCGTCTCGAGTGCGCTTCGCGCCTCCTGGTATCGCGCATAAGCCTCATCCATTTTTCGCGCCGATTCGAGTATCTGACCGCGCAAGAAGTGCGCCTGGTAAAGCAGAATGGGCGCATCAAGCTCTTTCAGAATGTCGAGGGCTGCCTCGCATTGGCGAGTCGAGCCGCCTGAATCGCCCGCCCGGAAAAAGATTCGCGCCAGCAACAGCCTGCAAAGAACGTGCTTGCTCGGCAAAGGCGCGGATTGAAAGAAATCCAAAGCTTCACGGCACAACTCTTCTGCCTTCCCGAGCTCGCCGCAATCGAACAGCACAAGAGCGCGATACAGATCGATCAGCGACGGCAGAACATGATTGTCCTCTCGCTGCGCCATTTCCTTCGCGTCTGAAAACAGCTCCAGAGCGCGATTCGTGTCCCCCGCCAAATTCGTAGCAATTGCGAGGTTCACCTGCGAGCGACAGGCTTCGTAATTCATCCCAAGGCCTAGGAAGTGATTCAGGCTGGCCGTCGCCATTTCTGCGGCTTCTTCGGTCAGATTCAGCTCCAGGTAGATCTCCGACTGATCCAGGTCGCACAATCCCAGGTGATAGTTATCCCCGCTTTTCCGGCACATCTCGCGCGTGGCGCGCAGCAACTCGAGCGCATTTGAGTATTCCCCGCGCAGGTAGTGGAGGTAGGCAATGTTGTAGTCGGCTTGCGCCACCAACAGAGGCATCTGGTGCTGCGCGCACAGGTCACGGGCGCGCCGGTACGATTCCATTGCGCCGCGGAAGTCATCCAGCGCAATGAGGCACACTGCCATGTTATGGAGCGCTACCCCCACTCCCTCCATATCTCTATGCGGCAGTAGTTCACGGTAGGCGCCTTCGTATTCCGACAGCGCTTCCGAGTAACGGTTCAGCCGGTGATATACGTTTGCGACATTGATCGCCACACGCGCAACCCGCCAGCCTTCGCTCAGATCGGTAAATATTTCGCGCGCTCGGCTGGCGGCGCGAAATGCAGCCTCGTACTCTCCCAGAAGCGCCAGGGATTGGATCGAGCTGCTAAGCGTCCGCCCGACCTCATTCTTGTTTCCGGCTTGCTCGAATAGCAGCGCAGCCCTTTGAAACAAGTCGACCGCCTGCCGGCAATCACCTCTGAACCATGCCGCATTGGCTTTCGAGCGCAACGCGCGCCCAAGCGCGTCGTCCTGGCCTAGTTCTCCCGCGATCGCAACGGCTGCCTCGGCAAGCCTGGATGCTTTGGGAATATCCACTCGCACTGCGGCCCGAACTGCTTCGGCGAGTTCTTCCACCACGCGCGCATTGAGGAGCTGGGGATGACGGCGCAAAAACGTTGTCCGGACCGCGCCTTCTTCTCTCTCCACCGCTTCAGCGCAAAGCTCTTCCAGTGCGGCTTCCATTGAGAATCAGGCGAACCCTTTCGCTTCGAGCGACTGCCGCAACTTTTCCAGGCATCGCATTCGAGTGGCTCCCATCGAACCCTTCGCGAGGCCAAGAGCGGCGGCTGCCGCCTCATACCGGACAGGCGGATTCGCGAAAAACAGAAGATTGATTAGTTGCCGACATTCGGCGCTCATCTCGTTCACGGCGGCCCGCACCATCTGCTCGCGCTCGAGCTGCTGGACAATTTCGTTGGGCAAGTCGCTGGCCGCCATGGTCTGTTCATCCGGCTCGGAATCGACATATCTCCGCTCCCGATTCTTCCATCTCGTGCAAGTATGCGCGGTGAGCTGGATGAGCCAGCCCGCCAGAGCCTTCGGCCGCCGGAGGGTAGACAACTCACTCAGCACAGTGAGACACACTGCCTGAAAAATATCGGCAGCGTCGTCCTGGGAGAAACCCCGCTTTACCGGAATCGAGAAGATCAGGTTCGCGTATTTTGCAAGGAGAGCCGACCAGGCTTTCTCGTCACCGAGCAGACACTCACGGACCAGCACCTCGTCGTTTTCAAAACCTTCAACGGATTTGGAATCCCTGATGAAAGCCCTCATCAACGTGGAGCCACGCTCTGCTCTCCCCGGATAAAAAGTTGATCCGCATTCCAAAGTGTATAGCTGCTCAACACAGCAGGCTGAAAATTTCCGACCCGGTCACTGGCGCCGGCCAAAATATCGGGACTAACTAGAAAGATTACGGGCTCATGCTGCCATACGAGTTGTTGCACGCGATCGAACATCTGTTTCCGTATCGAATGGTCAATGGTGGTCATCTGCGCTTCCATCAGCCGGTCAATCTCCTGTTGCCACTCATCCGGCGAGCTATTCGACCGCAGCTTCCAGGCGTGAGCCGCCCCGTGGGAAAGCAAAATGCTCATCTGTGAATTGGGATCTGAATCGCCATCGGCCAGGGTCACGATGGCCGCTTCGTAGACGAAGCTATTGAAGACGCGATCGACCAGCGTGGCGAAATCCAGAGGAATGAGATTCACTTTGATTCCGATATCTTTCAAATCCTGCTGAATGATGGTTGCCATCTGAACATGCTGAGCCCTTCGCGCGTTGTGCATGATGGAGAACTCCACGCGCCTGCCGCGCACATCGTTTAGCGACCCGTCCGCGCTCCAAGAGAAACCAGCCTCGCGTAATAGGCGTTTTGCGCGTTCCACCGAGCGTAACGGCCTGGGGATCGCCGGGTCAAACCAGAGCCTGTTGCCGGGGCTCACCGGGACCAGCAGCGGATAAGCCCGCCCGGCGTATGCCAGGCGCACAATCGCGCCACGGTCGATGGTATTCGAGATAGCCTGCCGAAACGCTGTTTGGCGGAACCATTTCTGTTTTTCCGTTATAGATGGTTCACGCCCCTGGACCAAATCGTTTAAGTTGAATGCCAGGAATGTGTATTCGAGACCTGGACCGGCATCGTACATGCGGAAGCGGCGGCGCCCCTCATCTTTGTTAAGAATCGCAAAATTTTCCGCGCCAATACGGCTGACGATATCCGTCTCACCCGCTTCAAATCGAATTGTTTCCGCTTCAGAGCTGATGTCCGACAAACAAACAATTTCATGGAGATAGGGCAGTACGTTTCGTTTTCCATCCCTTTTCCAGAAAAATGGATTTCTTTCCAAAACAATTTTCTGCCCCGGAACGTATTGCTTCAACCGAAACGGCCCAAGTCCGGCGATCTGATCCGGCGCGACATTCAATCCCCAGGCACTTCCCAGCGTCCCGTCTTCATAGGCTGCCTCAAGGAGGTGCCGGGGCAATATGGCGATGCTGTCAAATAGTCGCTCGGCGGCAGCATAGGGCTCTGCCAAATTGAAAAGGACGGTATACGCATCGAGCTTTTGGACCGAGATTGGCCGGCCTCCTACGATCAGAAAATCGCGTTGCGGCGCATGGATTCTTTGATCCAAGTAGGCCCGGAACGTAAACACCACGTCATCGGCATCGAATGGATGGCCATCGGAAAAACGTAATCCGCGCCGAAGATGCAAGGTGTAGCGCCGGCCATCCTGCGAAATCGCCCACGATTTAGCCAGCGCGGGTTCCGATTGCTGGGTATAGCGGTTGATGTGGATCAAATCCGCCATCATCAGGGCGATAGTTTCTCTAGACGTTCCGTCGATTGCGATCAACGGGTTAAAGGTTTTGGCCTCCGAGCGCTCTGAGAGGATCAGGGTACCGCCACGCTCGCCCGTCTGGCCGGTCACCTCCAGGTAGTCGGGTTCATCGCTGGTACTGGATTGATGGCTCCCGGGGCAGACCGCCTTGAGGCACGGCAGGTCGCCAGCAAAAAATATGGCGCCAAAACAGACTGCAAGCCCGGGTTCCCACCGCATAAGGTAAGGTTAAGTCTTTTCCAGGCTGGATCGAATATCGGACCGCCCTTTATCGTGCTTGAAAACGGCTTGATTCAGCACGAAAAAACCATTCGAATATCAGCAGGACGATGACCAGAAGGGCCGCCGGAGCGTACATCCACCAGCAGGATTCCAGTACGAAAAGACTTTGCAAGCTGTCCAGCATGTTTCCCCAACTCGGTACGGGTTCGCCAACACCCAGGCCAAAAAACGACAATACGACCTCCGCGGTGATGTACTGGGGAATGTAAAGCCGTGCCTGAGTCATCGCGACGCTATATGCCTGCGGAAGGATATGCGTCCGCAGAATGTAAAAATCGGACGCGCCGAAGCTCTTCGCGGCCAACACATACTCGCGATTTCTGGCGCTCAGGACTACTCCTCGCACGAGGCGCGCCGGGCGGGCCCAGCCAATTGTGCCGGCGATTGCAATCAGGAGCAGAAACACGCCGGCGGGATCCATTCGTAAGGGGAGAAAGGCGCGGACCGCAAGCAGCAGATACAGCCACGGTACCGCAAGGAACAACTCGGCCGCGCGCATAATCGTCTCGTCGATCCAACTTCCGTAGTAACCGGCGAAAACGCCTGCAGCCAATCCCAGGCTGACCGAAATTCCAGCCGCAAGCAGACCCGCGAAGAGAGAGATCCGCCCGCCGTAAAGCAGACGCGAAAACACGTCCCGACCATACTCATCCGTGCCGAGCAAGAAAACATTCCCTTCAGGCCGGGTACCGAACAGATGTATCCACGAAGGAATGAGAGCGGCAATTTTGTATGGCCGGCCGGAGGCGAAGAAGCGCAGCGGAAAAGCGATGCTGTGGTCTTCTTCGTATTGATGTAACGTTCCGGGGCGCAGCTTCCAGCGGTAGACAAAAGGTCGCAGGCGGAAGCGCGAATTCGGTTCTACAAAATGAATGCGCGTGGGCGGCGCCAGTGCTGTGTGGCGATTTTGTCTTTCGTAGTCATAGGGCGCGAAGAAGCCCGCCATCGTAACGATTCCGTACACGGTCGCAAGCGCCACTAGCGGAAGTTTGGGGCTTTGGACGAAAGCCACTCCTAATCCGCCCGGATGCGAGGATCACACAAATACAGCAGGATGTCTGCGACGAAATTCCCGGCAATGAGAAACCCGGTCCCCAGCATTGTCGAATCGATGACGAGAAACAAGTCCCGGTCGGCGATGGCCTGCAGCATGAGCTTTCCCAGACCGGGCCAGCCGAATATTGCCTCCACGAGCAGCGAGGAACTCATCAGAAGTCCAACTGAGAGTCCGAACAGCGAAATGATCGGATTCAATGCTGCGGGGAGCGCATGGCGCAAGAGCACGCGCCGAAAGGATATGCCGAAGCCGCGGGCCGCCAGGATGAATGGCGATCGGAGCGCTTCCTCCATGGCCGCGCGAACATGAGACAGCAAGAGCGGCAGCAAACCGGCAGCCAGGCAGACTGCGGGCATAAACAAATGCCTGATTACGTCCCTGCTTTTATCCCAGAAACCCGCTTCCGCACGCGCGGCGGAAATCATACCACCTGCCGGAAATCCCGTGTGAACGGCAAACAGCAGCAATACCAGGCCAAGCACCAGTTCCGGGATCGCAAGCAGGAGAGCTATTGTTCCACTGGCGAGCAGGTCCGCCCAGCTCCCGCGTCGCGCGGCCGCCAGGACACCGGCCGGCAGGGCGATCATCCACGCGAGCAGTGTGGCGCAACCAGCTAACAACAGAGTATTTTGAGCCCTCGGCCAGAGGATAGGGCCCGCTGCCGAGTTATAGGCAAATGAGAAACCTCCTTCACCTTTCAAAGCTGATTGGGCCCAATGCCAATACAGTACCGGCAACGGCTTGTCGAGACCATATTGCGATCGCAGCGCCGCGATTGTACGATTCGAAATCTGCGGGTTGATTCGCATCGACTCGAAATAATCGCCGGGAGCTAATCTCACCAGGAGGATTGACAGTACCGAAGCGCCCACGAGGAGCAGCAGCGAGTGTAGCGCTCGAAGGCCGATAGACTTCATGTACTGGCAAAAAACGGTGTCATTGGATGGGACCGGCTGGAATTGAGTTCAAAATCTGCCGGGCGGCCTTGCTTTGCGGTTGCGCGAGGAGATCTCTTACGGGTTGCGATTCCACGATCTTACCCTCGTCCATCACGGCAATCCTGTCAGCAAGGGAGGCGGCCATCCGAAGGTCATGAGATATGAACAGATACGATAGCGAGAAGGAAGCTTTCAGCTGCATCAGTATCGCTGCAATTTGCGCCTGAAGCGGTATATCTAGACCGGATAAAGCTTCGTCGAGAATGATCACTTCGGGCCGCTGCACCAAGGCCCGGGCTATGGCGACGCGCTGCCGCTGTCCCCCGCTCAACTGAAGCGGCGTGCGGTTTGCAACCGCTTCCGGCAGACCGAGCTTCGACATCGCGGCCAACGCTTGCTCGCGCCGCCGGCTTTTCGACACGATACCCTGAATCCGAAGCGGTTCGGCGATGAGATCAACAACGCGAAAGCGCGGATTCAGCGCGAGTGCGGAATGCTGCCAAACCAGTTGCACGCGCGGGCGTACCTGCCTCAACTCGCCCCCGGACAGGTTTGTAACTGCCAAGCCGCAGATTCGGATTTCACCGTTATCGGGCTTCTCCAGGAGCGCCATACAGCGGGCCAGCGTGGACTTACCTGAGCCGGATCTCCCCACCAGGGCCAAGATCGAACCGGGGTAAAGGCTCACGCTGACATCGTCGAGCACGATGATCCTCTTTCTCCGCCCTCGCGGATAGGCCTTCCGCAAATCGCATGCCTCCAGCAAGGGAACAGGTCTCATGACGTAGGCGGTGGAAACGGCACAAATCTCAGGAGGCCACCCGTGTACGAATCGTGTGCCGCAGTACCAATTTGCCGGACCGTGCCGGCTTCGACAATGCGGCCGGCGCGCATGATCAGCACACGGCCGGCCAAGCCGCCTAAAAGCCTAAAGTCGTGTGTGATGAAGATGAGCGCGAGTTGCAAGCGCTGTCTGAGTTCTCCGATCACATTCAGTATTTCAGTCTGTGTCACATTGTCAAGCGCACTCGTCGGCTCATCGGCGATCACGAGAGCGGGTTTCGCAACCAAGGCCTGCGCGATGGCGACCCTCTGCCGCTGTCCTCCGCTTAACTGATGCGAGTACGCGGAGTAAATACCGGGCTCGCGTAGACCAACCATAGCGAACGCATTATGTGTCTGCTCCCGGCGCTCCCGCTTATTCAAACGGGAGTGCGCACGAAGCACTTCCTCGAGCTGTTGTCCAACCCGAATGAAAGGGTTTAGTCCGAGTTCCGGCTCTTGTGAAATCAGAGAAATGCCGGCCCCGCGAATCCTGGACAAGGTGTGCTCACCCGCGTGAAGCACCTCAGTTCCGCGAAATAAAACCGAGCCTTGCAGATCCGCATCGGCGGGTTGGAGCCGAAGAAGCGTCCTGCCGAGCGTGGTCTTCCCAGCGCCGGATTCTCCCAGCACGCCGAGCGCCTCGCCTTCATTGAGCTCAAAGCTTACTTGGTCAACAGCTACAAGGCCGGAACGCCGGATGCGAACACTCAGATCGCGCACCTGCAGCAGTTCCGGCACTCGTTAATGGCCCGCCGCTTGCGACCACGCTTCTATAGCCTGGTACGCGTCAAGCTGGCCGTGGCCGGCATTCGCGTTCATCGGCTGCGCATGCGCTGTTGCCTGCGAGCTCCCGTATTGATCGCACGACCGGTTAATGCTGAGCAGTAGCGCGACCGTGCCGGAGACAAATGGCGCGCTGAAAGAGGTACCCCAGCCTGCAGCGTAGGTCGAAAACGGATAAGTGGTGATAATGCCTTCACCCGGGGCGGCCACCCAGACTACCTGAGAGCCGTAGTTAGAGAACGTGGATAAGTGGCCGTCATTGTTGGTCGATCCGACGCCCATGACGTCCCAGAGCGATGCGGGATAAGCCATTGCTTCCTGCCCGCTGTTTCCTGCTGCCGCAACCAGAATCATCCCCGTTCCGGTTGCCAGATCGAGAGCGGTTGCGACCTCTCGAGAATACCCTGGCAGTGTAAAGCTCATATTCAGAACGTTCGCGCGCTGCGCGATCGCGTAGTAGATGGCACGGAGAATATCGGACGTGTAGCCGGTGCCATCGGCATGAAAAGATTTTAACGGCAGAATCTTCGTCGTCGGGGCGACCAGATGGATAATTCCCGCCACCATTGTCCCGTGACCGAAGTCGCTGGCCGGACAGTCGCCGTCAACAACCGCAGCGGTCGATTGAGAAACATTTGCCGCCGTATTGGGGCTCGTCCAGACCGGCTGAGACGAGGAGGCGGGCACTACTCCTCCCCAGTCGATATCGGAAGTTTCATCCGCTCCGCCACGGTTCCGCGTGAAATCGTAGCCCGGGAGAAGGACTCCGGCAAGAGCAGGATGGTTGGGATCAACGCCGGTGTCGATCACCGCGACTACTCCCGCTCCTTCCGCGCCTGGAAACGCTGCCGAGGCATCGGGTAGTCGAACGATCTGTGTTGCGGGCTGTTGTACATACCCCTCGGGCACGGTCGCGCCATAATACGTCACGGGAGTGCTGTCGGAGAGAGCCGGTGGAACGCTTCGAGACGAGTCGGTAAGGTTTGCGACCAGGTCGGGCTCGACGTCGATCACACCGATCGCATTCGAAAGCATTTGAAGCACCGTAGTCAGGTTTAAGAAATTCAGGGGCGTTACCAGGAAAACCTGTCCGAGCGCCCCGTCGATGCTCTCGGTCACTGTGCAACCGGCCAACAAACAGGCAGTTTGAATGCCGGACAATCCCCCTTGAACGTGCACGATCAGGCGGCCCGCCGCCAGGACAGGGGCATTCCAGAAGACGAACGCGAAGAAAAGACACAACAAACCACGATGCCTCATAAACTGACTCCCTTTCCGCATTTGGCTGCACTTACGCTATATCAAGTAATAAGAGCTTCATCGCGGTGGAAAAGTACAAAGAACGGCGGACATTGAGTGTGAGGTTTTGAACTGCTCGTTTTAGGATTGCGCAAGCCTTTAGGAGAAACATACTGAGATCCCTCGCAATCCAACCCATTAGGATAGAACTGTCTCTATTTGAGAGCAAATTCTTGAGTTGATGTGAATGAGAAAACGGCATGACCCCTCAGCTACATGCTCCCTTGCTGACGAGCAGGCGTTTTTATGGCGCTGAGTGTTCGATATGACGACTTCAGGGGGTTCGCGGAAAGACGCCCTGACCGGGCAATCGGCTCGGAAGTGCGTCTAAACCTTCTGGCCCTCGAATATGGCTACAAATACCGGCTCGATATTCGCGCAAGGAACGGCTTATCGAGAATCGAATTTGTTGGCACATTATCGGAAGCCCGGTTCATTGGAAGGCCGATACGAAGGACGGGTGGCGGCGTAACTTTCTACAAGATCAGCGCCGATGGAACACTGAAGCGGCATCAGTGGTAGGGCTAAGCGGCGCGGAGGCACCGTCGTCTCGCTACAACGTGTGAAGCATGCGCCGGACCGGCGACACACGATAGGTGCCGCTTAGGAGAGCGCCTGCGGCAACTGCTGCGAGCACGCTTTTCCATTTGTAACTGAGCGGCGCAAAGATGCCAGCGGCGGCAGCGGCAGAGCCGATTCCAAGCCGGACTTTCTGCTCATTGTCACCCATCTCGGAACATGCATGAAGTTTGGCGCGTATGTTTTTCATAACCGATAGACGCCCTTCCGGACGTTTTCTTACCGTTTTTGCAACATGCAGGGTGGCACAATCACGAGAGGTGTTCATAGATCGTTGCCTTTCACAACTCACTGCAGCGCTCGTGGCGCTGCTGGCATTTTCTTTCCTCCTTCCCGGCCAAAATGCGAACGCGGGAAAATCTTTGTCGCCCGCACTGGTGGATAGCGGGCAAGGATTGTTTCAGCAGAACTGCGCTTTCTGCCATGGCCGCGATGCGGCGGGCGGCGAAACCGGGCCGGATCTGACCAGCTCTAAGCTAGTCGCCGAAGACGCGGCGGGCAACAAGATCGGTGTTGTGGTGCGCAATGGGCGCCCCGATAAAGGCATGCCGCGCTTTAATTTTTCCGATTCGCAGATCGCCGAATTGGCAGCTTTCATTCACAACCAGAAGGCGAACGCAAAGAAGGGCCGCCGGCGCGGCGTGGATACGGCCGACCTGCAAACCGGCAACGTCGAGGCGGGCAAGCGGTATTTCAAGGGAGACTGCTCGTCCTGCCATTCGCCTTCGGGCGATCTTGCCGGCGTCGCGAAACGCTACCAGGGACTGAAGCTGGAAGAGCGCATGCTCTACCCGGAAGGCGCTGCCGCGACTGTGACGGTCACTCTTCCGTCGGGCCAGACGGTGAGCGGCAAACTGGCATACCGCGATGAATTCACCATCGGTCTGGAGGACGCGTCTGGCTGGTATCGTTCCTGGCCTGTCGACAAAGTACGATACACCGTCGATGCGCCGGCGGAAGCTCACGTCGAGTTATTGAGCAGGTACACGGACGACGATATACACAATTTGATGGCGTACTTGCAGACTATGCGCTGAGAGGAGTCCCGCAGCCTAAAGGCTGCCAAACCTGTTCTATAATCGAGGCCCGGAGGACCGCAATGAAGAGTGCCAAGGAACTGGTTTCGCAAGCGAATTCACGCGTGAAGACGGTTACAGCGCAGGAGGCCGTGCCACTGTTGAACGATCCCGATACGGTGTTTGTGGACTTGCGAGACAGTTCCGAGTTGCAGCGCGACGGCAAGATACCGGGCGCGGTGCACGTCACGCGCGGGATGCTGGAGTTTGCGCTGGATCCGACGCTGCCCTATCACAATCCCGTGTTCTCTTCCGGGAAAAAGGTCGTCTTTTACTGTGCGAGTGGCGGCCGCTCCGCGCTAGCAGCCGACACCGCGCAGGCGATGGGTCTACCGCGCGTCTCACACCTGGGCGGCGGATTTAAAGGTTGGACGGAAGCGAACGGGCCGGTCAAGAAAGGCTAGGACGCGTTTTGTAGATGTGCCGCGACGAGTCGCCGCATGGCAGGCAAAGTGCCTGTGCCACAAGTTACTGCGGTGCTGTGTCGATTTTCTGTTTTGTGACGTCTCGAGGCCGGGAAAGCTCTGCGTTGTGCCGATTTGCGGACCGGGCGCGAAGCCGCTGGAACTCGGTGAGTGCTTTCTGCTGCTCGGTTGTATTGCCCAATGCTTTGTACGCTTGCGACAGCCGGTAATAAGATACTTCGTCATCCGGATCTAAAGCGGCAGCTTTTTGGAGATGCGGCAGTGCCTGGTCCGGTTTTTCTTGCGCAATCAACACGCCGCCGAGGCCGAGTTGCGCCTCCTCGAAGTCCGGATAGTACTTCAGAGCCTGGCTGAAAAACTCCTGCGCCTTGTCGAGTTGCCCGCCTTTGCGGTAGATCTCGCCGATCTCGTAGGCCG
>DATBHS010000153.1:0-14748 GCA_036557345.1 Bryobacteraceae bacterium | reverse complement strand
ATCGGTTTGCTTCACCGCGCTGACGCCGGTCTTTATGTTGGAAAGGGTTACCGTCGCGCCCGGCAGGACTGCCGAGGTTTGATCAGTGACAAGCCCCCGGACCTGAGCGCGATAGGCTTGGGCCCACGCTGAGCAGGCGGCCCCGAGGAACAGCGACGCGGCTATGACCGGCACGGTCGAACATCTTAGAAATCTCATTGAAGCCCCTTACTGCGAAAAACAACAGCCGACATGCGAACGCGGATGCCGAGTGTGTATTTGTCGTGATTTTACCAGCGTGTGCGCCGAATGCAAATAAAAAATTAACAAGAAAAAGACAAATTGCGCTTTACGTATACTGCTGTTTTCTCGAAAGGAGAAAAGATTGTTAAGCCGTTCGTCTAGAAGGATGGCACTAGTTTTACTGGTGGCTGCAGCACCGGTACTTAGTCAGTCATTCGATTCGAAACTATTCGCAGAAATGCGATGGCGCGAGATCGGGCCATACCGCGGAGGACGGACAAGAGCTCTTTCTGGAGTTCCCAGCCAGCCGAACATATTTTATATCGGCGCAGTAAATGGCGGCGTCTGGAAAACGACGGATTACGGACGAACGTGGAATCCGATTTTCGATCATGAACCGACTGGATCAATCGGTACAATAGCCGTCGCGCCGTCGGATCCGAAAGTAGTTTACGTCGGGAGCGGGGAAGGCTTACAACGCCCGGACCTTTCGACCGGCGATGGAATCTATAGATCTACCGACGCCGGCGGAACATGGACTCATCTGGGCCTTCGCGATGGCCAGCAAATTCCGAAGATTGCCGTGGACCCCAGGAATCCGAAACGGCTGTTTGTCGCCGTACTGGGACATCCGTACGGGCCGAACCAGGAACGCGGTATCTATCG
Organism: Bryobacteraceae bacterium; assembly: GCA_036557345.1. GTDB lineage: Bacteria > Acidobacteriota > Terriglobia > Bryobacterales > Bryobacteraceae > Bog-105. The sequence goes on along the minus strand of DATBHS010000153.1, from coordinate 13,860 downwards.
CTCCACGGATGGAGGCGAGACGTTCGAGAAGGTCCTCTACAAGGGTGAAAATACCGGCGGCAACGATGTGGAACTCGATCCGGAGAATCCGGACGTCATCTATGGGTGCCTTTGGGAGGCGCGCGAGGGGCCATGGGAAAACGCGGCCTGGACCGGTGTGTCGGGCGGCATTTTCAAATCGACCGATGGAGGCAATACGTGGCGGCAACTGACGCGGGGATTGCCGGCTGTGGGAATCGTGCAAGCGAATCTTGCCGTAGCGCCGAGCGATCCGAAGCGGATCTATGCCACGGTCGCGGCGCCGCATGCGCTCGGAATATATCGGTCCGACGATGCCGGGCAGAGCTGGACGGAGATAACGAAAGATCCGCGCCCGGCGGCGCGCATCGGAGGTGGAGACCTGCCGTTACCCGCGGTAGATCCGAAGAACCCGGATATTGTTTACAGTGCGAGCATCGTCGCCTGGAAGTCCATCGACGGAGGCAGAACATGGACCGGCATTCGCGGCGCGCCGGGCGGCGACGATTACCAGAACATCTGGATCAATCCGGGCAATCCGGCCGTGATCTTAATGGTCAGCGATCAGGGCGCAATCGTCACGGTAAATGGCGGCGAGACCTGGAGCTCGTGGTTCAATCAGCCCACCGCGCAGATGTACCACGTCTCGACGGATAGCTCCTTCCCGTACCGGGTTTGCGGTGGACAGCAGGAAAGTGGATCGGCATGCGTCAGCTCGCGTAGCAACGATGGAGAAATCACGCTTCGGGACTGGCATCCGGTAGGCGTCGAGGAATACGGATACGTGGCCCCAGACCCGCTCGACCCTGACCTGATTTATGGCGGCAAGGTGACACGCTATGACAGGCGGACCGGGCAGACGGCAAATATTGGTCCGAAGCCGTTGCGCCCGGGTGGCTACAGGGTATTACGGACTGCGCCGGTCGTGTTCTCGCCGCTCGATCCGCACGTGCTGTATTTCGCAGCGAACACAGTATGGAAAACGCGCGACGGCGGTGCGACATGGCAGCAGATCAGTCCTGATCTCACCCGAAGAAGCTGGGAGATGCCGGCGAGCGTAGGGAAATATCGCGGCTCCGAAACGGCGAAAGTAACACAACGAGGCGTAGTGTACGCGCTTGCTCCGTCTGCGCTGGATGAGGGCCTCATTTGGGCGGGCACAGATGACGGATTAATTCAGGTAACAACCGATGGCGGCCGGCACTGGAGGGATATAACGCCGGCGCAACTGACGGCTTGGGAGAAGGTTTCGATCATCGATGCGAGCCACTTCAGCGCGGAGACCGCTTATGCTGCGGTCAATTCCTTTCGCTTGGATGATTTGCGTCCTCATATTTATCGCACGCACGATGACGGCAAAACGTGGACGGAAATCGTCAACGGAATACCGGCGGGCGCTGCCGTTAACGTGGTTCGCGAGGATCCGAAGCGAAGAGGCCTGCTGTATGCGGGTACCGAAAGGGAAGTCTATGTGTCGTTCGATGATGGAAACCACTGGCAATCCCTGCGCCTGAACATGCCTGCGACCTCGATTCGGGATTTGACTATGAAGGATGACGACGTGGTAGCGGCCACCCACGGCCGGGGCTTCTGGATCCTCGATGACATCACGCCTTTGCGCCAGATGAGCGCCTCCGCCATCGAATCCCGGGTGTACCTGTTTAAGCCGCAAGCCGCGCTGCGGGTGCGATGGGATACCAACACAGACACGCCGATTCCACCAGACGAACCGGCTGGAGAAAATCCGCCGGACGGTGCGATCATCGACTACTACCTTGGCCCGGCATCGTCCGGGCCGGTGAGTTTGGAGATCCTCGATAAAGCCGGCAAAGTCGTGCGGCGGTTTGCGAGCACGAACACGCCGGCGCCCTTAGATCCGATGTTGGCAATACCAAAGTATTGGCTTCGTCCGTCACAGACGCTTTCGAGCGATCCCGGGATGCATCGCTTTCTTTGGGACATGCACTATACGCCGCTCGCGGAAACATCCCGCCGCGAATATCCCATGCAGGCAGTGGTTCACAACACGCCTTTATCGCCGACGTCGCCCTGGGTCATGCCGGGCGAATACACTGTAAGGCTGACCGAGGGCGGTAAGGCATATACGCAGCCGCTTGCCATGAAGATGGACCCTCGGGTGAAAACTCCCGCGGCTGGCCTGCTGGAACAATTCACGCTATCGATGGGCATTTATGAGGATCTTCGAGCGAGCCTGGCGGCAGCCGGGCAGCTTCGAGCGTTACGGACTCAGCTAACAGAACGGAAGGCAAAAAGTGAAACCCCGGCGGGTGCGGCCATCGCGGCGTTCGATGCAAAGGCTGCTGCTCTGGAAGGCCCTTCGGAGGGGCACCGAGGCGGACGTGCCGCGGAGTCGGGTCCCGACACACTCAACGGCGTAAATGAACAGCTCAGCGCGGTGATGCGAGACCTTCAGGAAGCAGATGTGACACCCACATCCCAAATGGTGGAGGCGACGGCGGACCGCCGCCGGGCCCTGGCTGGTTTAATGTCCCGCTGGAACACCCTGATAAAGCAGGACCTTCCTACGCTGAATGCGCAACTCGGGCAGGCGGGACTGCCGCCCGTGACAGTTCCTGCTCGATAACAATATTCCGAGCCGCCTCGTATTTCAACTGACCTGTAGTCTTGCCTACTATCAAAAATTGGCGTAGACTTCTAGCAGTCATGCCCAAGGAACAACCGGACCGCCTCGACCTTTTACAGGGAACCCTCGAAATGATGATTCTTCGCACGTTGCTATTTGGCCCCACGAACGGATACCAGATTGCCAAGGTGATCGAAAAGATGTCGGACGACGTTTTGCAGGTCGATCACAGCTCGCTCTATCCGGCGCTTCATCGGCTGGAGAAGAAAGGGTGGCTGACTTCGAAATGGGAAGACTCGGATACCGGCCGCCGGGCGAAATCTTACCGCCTGACAAAGTTAGGTCGGAAACAGCTTGTGGCGGAGCAATCGAAATGGAACCGGCTCACTAGTGCCATTGCGCGAGTCATGCGGCCGGCTTAAGCGAAAGGCTTGACATGTTCCGCTGGTTCAAGCGCAGAAAACCGCGCGATGAAGATATCGAAGATGAGCTGAATTATCACCTCGAGATGCTGGCAAGGGAGAGCGTCGAGGAGGGGAAGAGTCTGGTTGAGGCCAGGCTGGCCGCGCGCCGACGGCTTGGCAATTGGAGCTTGATTAAGGAGACGACTCGCGAAATGTGGACGTGGACCTCACTCGAACAATTTTGCCAGGATTTGCGTTTCAGCCTTCGCGGACTCGCGAAGACTCCCGGGTTTACCGCGGTTGCGGTTTCGACGCTTGCGCTCGGGATTGGCGCGAACACCGCCATGTTCACCGTTATCAACGCAGTTCTGTTGCGCGTCCTGCCTGCGGAGGACCCCCACCGCCTGGTGATTCTTTCGAATCCCGAAGCGCACGGCATTGGCGTTGGAGACGGATCGGGGCCACGCTACCTCTACGCCTATTCGGAGTTCGAGGAACTGCGCGATCGCAACCACGTCTTTTCCGCCTTGTGCGCGGTGGACAGCTCCGTACGGCGGTCAGAAGTGGCGGTCCAGGGAACCGCACCAACTGTGGAAAGCGAGCAGGCGAATGTCAGCATGGTCAGCGGCGATTATTTCAAGACCTTGGGGATCCGCGCGTACCGGGGCCGCACGTTTACAGCGGATGTCGATAGGGTGCCGCACGTGAACCCTGTTGCCGTTATAAGCCACAACTACTGGAGAAATCGGTTCGCGCTCGATCCGTCCGTCATCGGCCGCAAATTTCGTATCCGTCGCACCACGTTCGACGTCATCGGAGTCGCGCAGGCGGGATTTTCGGGTGTAACTGTCGGCCTTTCTACCGATGTCTGGGTTCCGCTGACCATGCAAAACGAGGTTTTTCCGGCGTGGACAAACTTTCTTGAAAGACCAACAAATCCTCTCAACAAAATTTTATGGCTGCAACTGATCGCCCGATTGAAGCCCGGAGTCACGCTTGACCAGGCACGGTCTGGCATTAATTTGACCTTGCACCAGGTACGCCAGGCAGATGTGACGGAAATGTCCGCCGACCGCCGGCGGGAATACCTCGACTCCACCATTAAGCTGGCAGACGGCAGCCGAGGGGCGAACATGCTGAGCGATTCCGTAGGCGACCCGCTGAAGATTCTGATGGCAGTCGTCGGTATGGTTCTGCTGATCGCGTGTGCCAATGTCGCCAACCTTCTTGTCGCGCGCGGAGCTCGAAGACAACGGGAGATCGCAGTGCGCCTGGCATTGGGCGCCGCGCGGCGCCGGTTGCTACAGCAGTTACTGACTGAAAGCCTGCTCCTTGCCATTCTTGGCGGTGCACTCGGCCTGCTCCTCGCCCGGTGGGGTGCGTCCCTTCTGGTCAGGATGGTATCTACCGAGTCCAATCGTGTGTTTCTTGACCTGCATCCTGACGTCGGCGTTCTCGCATTCACGCTGGGAATCTCGCTGCTCACAGGAATACTGTTCGGCCTTGCTCCCGGGCTTCGTGCGGCGCGGCTGGATCTGAACGCCGTTTTGAAGGGTTCGGCGAAGGGAACTGTGCGCGGCGGAATCAACCACGGGCGCATGCCCGCAGGCAGGATACTCGTAGCTGGACAAATTGCGCTGTCTCTCTCCGTACTGATTGTCGCCGGGCTGTTTCTGCGCAGCTTCCAGAAGCTGGTACAGTTGAACCCGGGTTTTGATCACGACCACATTCTGGAGTTTGATATCGGTTTCTTAGAATCCAGCGGTTACAAAGGCCCTGCCGTACATCGCGTACACAAAGACTTGCTGGCACGCCTCCGTAACATTCACCAAGTGAAAGGAGCGACGCTCGCCTTCATGGGACTCTTTGTGGGCAACGATACGGGCGACCAGATCTCGGTCGACGGTTCGAAACCCAAGTCAGACCCTGAGCACCGGGTTCGAAACGATCTTGTACCGGCCAACCACTTCGCGGATATCGGCCAACCGCTGCTGACGGGTCGTGAATTTAACATCGAAGATGAGCACACTACGCAGCTTGTTGGTGTCATAAACCAGACGCTGGCCAACAAGTACTTCCCTAAAGCGAATCCGATAGGGAAAAGGATCTGGTTCGGCCACGATCACCCGCAGCAATTCGTTGTCATTGGTGTAGTAGCCGACTCGAAACACAACAGCCTTCGCGAGCCGGCCTCAGCCGAGTTTTGGCTGCCTTTCTTTAATGCGGAAGGCGACGAGCCTTCCTTCTGCTCCTTCCAGGTCCGCTATACCGGCAACAAGGCGGCGGTAATCTCCGGCATTCGAGCCGCCGTCAGAGCAGTCGCACCTGCAGTTCCGGCCGTCGAAGTTCGTACGATGAATGAGCTGATGGGAGAGTCGCTGACAACCCAGCGGCTGATCAGCCAGCTTTCGAGCTTCTTTGGCGCATTAGCTCTTGCGCTGGCGTCGATTGGGCTTTACGGCGTCATGGCGCACAACGTCGCCAGCAAGACGAACGAAATCGGCATTCGTGTTGCACTCGGCGCTCTGCCTCGCGACATCCTGAGCATCGTCCTGAGAGAAACCGTTCTGCTGGTTACCATCGGGGTAGCTCTGGGCCTCCCGTCGATCTGGACCTTTAAGCGTTGGATCTCGAGCCAGCTCTTTGGACTGACCCCGCTTGACCCGCTGGCGATTGCCGTTGCGGTGCTGGTCTTGACGGTGGTGACCATGGTGGCTGGATTCATCCCCGCGCGATGGGCCTCTCGAGTGGATCCGGTTGTCGCTCTCCGTTATGAATGACTCAGAACCAGAATGACTCAGAACCAGAATGACTAAGAACCAGGCTGCTGAAAAGATCGTGAGGCAGATCGCCGGAATCGTGGCTGCCATAGCGGCTTAGCCGCTCGAACCCGACACAAACGGGCGTGGTCGATCAGCGGTACTGGTCGTTGTTGTTGGTGCTGGTTGAATCGCCGCCATCCGAGGGACGCCGCTTCAGCTTCGGCCGGTCCTCTTCGTCGCCCTTAGATTTCTTCGAAGGATCGGTCTCATCCTCAATCGGCGTATTCGAGTTCGGATTGCGCCGGAGCGTCGGCTTATTGGGATCTTCGGCGGTCTTGTCCGGACGGCGTGCATTTTCAAGCATCGCCAGCCGAGCCTTGACGTCGTTGAATTCGGACGTCGTTACGACGTATTCCGGCTTCGCCTTGAGATCGGTTATTTCCGTCTGCGATTTCTTGATGCGATCGTCTGTTGGGGGATGTGTCGAGAAGAGCTTAGACATCGTACCGGGCTTGCGCTTTTCCAGGCTTTGTACCTTCTCGAAGAAGTCCACGAAAGCCGTGGGATCGTAGCCGGTCTTATACAGGTACTGAATGCCCAGGTAATCAGCCTCCGCTTCCTCGCCTCGATTGAATTTCAGGAAGGCCATCGGAACCAGCAGCCCGGAGGCTTCGTAGATCCCGTATGCCGCGGCCCCACCCATGAAGATCAGGGGAATCGTGGCGAGTTGAGCGATTTGACCACGAGTGGCATTCCTGGTGCCATGCCGCGCGGCAACATGCGCGATCTCGTGCGCCATGACGCCAGCCAGTTCGGCTTCCGAATCCGCTTTCAGAATCAAGCCGGACTGAACAAAGAAGAATCCGCCAGGGAGAGCGAAGGCATTCACGGTCGGATCTTCAAGCACCTTTATCGTAAAGGGAACCTTCGCGTCGGAGTTGCGCACCAGGTTCTGGCCGATACGATTGACGTACTCGGAAATGACAGGGTCGTTAATGACCTTCGACTGTCTTTCAACCTGCTGAGCCAGTTGTTTGCCGAGTGCGATCTCCTTTTCGAGCGAGTAGAAATTGACTTTACCGCTGACGTTGCGGTCCCCAATCGCGTCCGGGTCCGCCTTCGCGTCTGTCTTCTTGTTATCGCGGGGAAAGGCGCTGAAAGGCACGGCCAGGAGCAGCACAAGAGTAAGGCTGACGGTGGATCGGGCGGGGAAATATCGCCGCATGGAAACTCCTTTATGACCAATTCCAGTATAAGGCCTGGTGGCGGGCATGATGAACGTTTCGCGAACAGTCTTTGCGCTGCCCCAGCATCATCGTAACGGCAAGATCTCACTCCACCCATTAAGATCGACCGGAACCGCTCCGCTTGCCGGGGCAGCCAGGAGATTCATAAACCTTAACGTATGCTCGAAAGAATGGGTTTCGAAAAAGTAGCGTTTGCAGCCGGTGAGTGTGAAACATCTCTGCACGATCAGTATCGCGACGATTTTCCGGTTACCCGCCAGCTCACTTACCTGAATCATGCGGCTGTCGCGCCGCTGTGCCGAGCGGCTGCCGAGGCGATAAAACGACTCGCCCAGGATGCCTGCGAGTTCGGATCACTGCACTACGACGAGTGGCTAGCGACCTATGATGGCCTTCGGCGTGCGGCCGCACGCCTGATCAATGCCGACCCGGAGGAGATTGCGATCGTCAAGAACACCTCCGAAGGCATTTCGACGGTCGCCTGCGGGCTCGAATGGAAACCGCGGGACCGGGTGGTTGCCTTCCGCGAAGAGTTTCCCTCGAACTACTATCCTTGGCTGCTGCTCGAGAAACGCGGCGTAAACGTGACCTGGCTCTCGATCTACGATCCATTGGAGAGGATCGAAGAGGCGATTTCGGGCGCACGCCTGCTTGCCATTAGCTATGTGAATTACCTCAGCGGGTATCGCGTTGACCTGAAATCGATTGGTGATTTGTGCAGACGTGCCGGCTGTCTTTTCTTAGTGGACGCGATACAGGGCATGGGCGCCCTTCCGATTGATGTCGAGGCCTGCCGGATAGACGCCCTGGCGGCCGACGGTCATAAATGGATGCTGGGGACTGAAGGCTGCGGCGTTCTATACGTCCGGAGAGAATGGCTGGATGCTATCGAACCCGTCGAGTTTGGTTGGATGAACCCGGCGAGCTTCGCAGATTACGGCTCGCGAGACATGACCCTGAAAAGAGATGCCGGGCGTTACGAGTGCGGCACGCTGAATACAGTCGGATGTTATGCGCTGCGGGCCGCGCTAGAGTTTTTGCTCAATATTGGCATAGAGCGGATCACCGATGCGGTGCTTGCCGCAGCGGATCGCCTCGCCGCGGGTGTGCAGGCTAGAGGGTGCGAGTTGATTACGAAGCGAACGCCCGAAACGCGCTCCGGAATTGTGACATTCCGGCATCCCGTGATCCCAGCGCACCAGATTGTGAGCGAGCTGAAGCGGAACCGGGTCCTGGCTGCATCGCGGCAGGGATGGGTAAGAGCTTCACCACACTTCTATATCAGTCCCGGCGCGATCGATAATGTCCTGAGCGTGCTGCCGGCGGCCTGAATGAGAATCCGGTTCTGTTGTTTCCTGGCCATACTCGGGGCTATATTCGCGCTTATTGCGGCCGCTCAAACGCCCGTCCTTTTGAACCAGTCATGGTCGGCGCACTGGATCGACGTGCCTGGCGCTTCGCCTTACGATTACGGCGTATATTACTTCCGGCGGGCATTCGAGCTGCCGGCGCGGCCCGAGCATTTTGTAGTGTACGTCTCTGCTGATAATCGTTATCAACTTTTCGTGAATGGAAACCGTGTCTCGTGGGGTCCGGCACGAGGCGACTTGACACATTGGCGCTATGAGACGGTAGACATTGCCCCGCAACTTCGCGGGGGCAAAAATGTGCTGGCCGCCGTGGTTTGGAATGGCGGACCGTTGCGCGCCGTCGCTCAGATAACGGATCGAACCGGATTCATCCTGCAAGCCGAGCGGCTCCAGGATGCCGTTGTGAACACCGGCCGTGCGTGGAAATCCGTGCGGGACAAAGCCTATCTTCCGCAGCCAATTCCGCCGGATCAGGTGACGGGATATCATGCGCTGGACGCGAATGAGCATTTTGATGCGAGTCTGTACCCGTGGGGGTGGGAACGGCCCGATTTCGATGACGGGGCCTGGATGCCTGCCGAGGAGTTGAGCCACGGGGCTCTCCGCGACGCGCAGGATGCACCGAATCGTTGGATGTTGATCCCGCGCCCGATCCCCATGGAAGAACAGGTTCCCGAGCGGCTGAAAGACGTCCGGAAGGCGGAAGGCGTGTCAGTATCGGCCGGATTTCTCAGCGGGCAGGCACCTCTGCGTATCCCTCCCCATACCAAAGCTTCATTGCTGCTGGATCAGGCCTATTTGACAACTGCCTATCCGGAGCTGACCGTAAGCGAAGGGCGCGGAGCAAAGGTTGATTTGCGTTACGCCGAGGCGCTGTATGTGCAAAAGGGCGGTCGCGGTCAGGCGCCCATTAAGGCCAACCGGAACGACGTCACGGGAAAACAGTTCTATGGTCCTTCGGATACGTATATCGCGGATGGCGGTTTTCACCGGATCTACCGGCCGTTGTACTGGCGGACTTATCGTTACATTGAGCTCAATATCGAAACGCAAGATCAGCCGCTCACATTGGACGATCTGAAAGCGACGTTCACGGGTTACCCCTTCGAGCGGCGCGCCGAATTTCAAGTGAGCGACAGCCCTCGTAATGAGGAACTGCAACGAATCCTCTCCACCGGATGGCGGACTGCGCGGCTGTGTGCGCACGAAACATATATGGATTGCCCGTTCTACGAGCAGCTTCAGTACGCGGGTGATACACGGATTCAGGCCATGGTGTCGCTTTACATGACGGGCGATGCCCGGTTAATGAAGAACGCCATAGCGCTGCTGAATTCGTCACGTACGGCCGAAGGCGCGACGTATAGCCGCGCGCCTTCCTACTTGCAGCAGTACATCCCGCCGTTTTCGCTATGGTGGATCGGGATGGTTCACGACTATTGGATGTACGTAGACGATCCGCAATTTGTGAAAGAGATGCTGCCGGGTGTGCGGGCAGTTCTCGAATTTTACCGGCGCTTTCAGAAGCCGGAGGGATCACTCGCCCGGATGCCCTGGTGGAACTTTGTCGATTGGGTGAAACAATGGCCGGACGGTGTCGCGCCCGCGAATACGGACGGATCCTCTTCGGCCGCTCTGGATCTACAATTAACGCTCGCCTACGGATGGGCCGCGGATCTGGAACGATCAATAGGCAAGAAAGGGCTTGCGGATGAAGATTCCGCGGCGGCGGATCAGTTGAAAGAAGCAGTCCTGCGCATGGATTGGGATCCGGCTCGCGCTCTGTTTGCCGATCAGCCGGAGCACAGAACGTACTCGCAGCAGGTGAACACGCTGGCCGTCCTGGCGCGCGTGATTCAGGGAAAGCAGGCTCAGGAACTGATGCAGAAAGTGATCAGCGATTCGAGCCTGGCGCAATCGACCATCTACTTTCGTGCCTACACCAACGGCGCCCTGCGCGAAGCCGGGTTGGGTGACAAGTATCTCGAGATGCTGGGGCCCTGGCGCGAAATGCTCGAGGAAGGGCTGACGACCTGGGCCGAGTGGAACGGTCCCGATACGCGCTCGGATTGCCATGCTTGGGGAGCGAGCCCGAACTTTGAGCTGATTCGGACCATCGCGGGAATTGAATCTGAGGCGCCGGGATTTCAGAAGGTGCGTGTTGCGCCGAATCCGGGCACGCTCGATGAGGTGGACGCCCGCATGCCGCATCCCAAGGGCGAGATTCGGGTAAAGCTGAAACAGCAAGGCGGCAAATTGTCAGCGGATGTGGATCTCCCCTCGGGAATCACTGGCGAATTTAATTGGAAAGGAGCGAAGCGCGAGTTATCGGCAGGAAGCAATCATCTGATGGCTGACCGCTGAGCGCAGGGGCCGGGCACGCGCGGCCCGTTAAAAAAACCATGAAGGCGTTTTCTATCTCCGAACCCGGCAGGACCGAACTGATCGATCTGCAGCAGCCGCACCCAGGCCCGGACGAAATTCTCTTGAAATCACGCCTGATCGGCATGTGTGGAACCGATCTGAGCACCTTTCGCGGAAAAAATCCGCTGGTCTCGTATCCACGTATTCCCGGACATGAGATCGCCGCGACCATCGTTGAAACCGGCCCGGACGTCCCACCCGAATTTCAGGTCGGGATGGACGTTACCGTTTATCCGAATACGAGCTGCGGAACATGCGCCTCGTGCAGGCGAGGCCGAACGAACGCGTGCAAATTCAATCAGACGCTTGGAGTGCAGCGTGACGGCGCAATGAAGGGCTTTTTCACGGCACCTTGGCGGAAGGTGTACGCGTCGCAAGGATTATCTTTGCGAGAACTGAGCGTGGTGGAACCGCTTGCGGTGGGCTTTCATGCTGCCGAGCGGGGACAGGTGACCTCCGCGGATACGGTTGCGGTGATTGGATGCGGAATGGTGGGGCTTGGCGCGCTCGCGGGAGCCGCCGCGCGCGGCGCAACGGTTGTGGCGATCGATTTGGATGACGAAAAGCTGAAACTGGCAAAGCAGGTGGGTGCGCAGCATACGATCCATGGCGGCCGGCAGAACGTCCATGAAGAATTGGGCGCGCTGACAGATGGCCTCGGACCCGATGTTGTAATCGAGGCGGTCGGTGTCCCTGAAACGTATCGCACCGCAGTGGAAGAAGTGGCACATACGGGGAGAGTCGTTTACATCGGCTGGGCGAAGGAACCCGTAAGTTACGAGACGAAATTGTTCGTGCACAAAGAGCTCGATATCTTAGGCTCGCGCAATTCGCTGGCTGAGTTTCCGGCTGTCATTTCGATGCTGGCCGAGCGCCGCTTTCCAGTCGAGGCGACAATCTCGGCGACCGTGCCGCTCGAGGGCGCGGGAGATGCTTTGAAACGATGGAGCGAATCGCCGACATCCTTTACGAAGATTCTGGTGAACATGGATGAGTGAAATGGAATATCGAGGGCTTGGCCGGACGGATTTGCGGCTTTCGCTGATTGGCTTCGGTACTGCTCCGCTTGGCGGCGAGTACGGTACACTCGACCTGGCAGAAGCGGAACGTGCCGTTCATAAGGCGATTGATGAGGGGATTACGTTCTTCGACAGCGCTCCCTACTACGGCCGCACCGTTTCGGAGGAACGTTTGGGCAAGATGCTCGCCGGCCGCCGTCACAAAGTCGTGCTGGCTACAAAGATCGGGCGCTATGACAAGGCATCTTTCGATTTCTCGCCTGCGCGTGTTCGAAGCAGCGTGGACGAGTCGTTACAAAGATTGCAAACCGATCATATCGATCTGATCACGGCGCATGACATCGAATTCGGCGATCGCGAGCAAGTAATCAACGAGACCATACCTACTCTTCGCGAGATTCAGAAGCAAGGAAAGGTGCGCTACGTGGGGATTTCGGGCCTGCCGTTGCGGATTCTGGCTGATGTGGCAGCGAGAGCAGGGGTGGATTACGTGCTCTCCTACTGTCACTACAATCTGTTGCTGCGCGACTTGGATACATATCTAACGCCTGTACTTAAAGAGCGCGGGATCGGTCTCATCAGCGCCTCGCCGTTGCATATGGGCGTGCTGACTGCGCAAGGCGCGCCCCCGTGGCATCCCGCTCCGGATGCCGTGAAGCAGGCCGGAAAGAGTGTGGTGGAGCTGCTGGAGCGAAACGGAGTGTATCCAGCCATCGCCGCGTTGCGGTTCTCGCTGAATCATCCGTATGTATCCTCCACGTTAGTCGGTATGTTGACCACCTTGGAAGTCGAAACAAATTTGAAGGCGCTCGATTTCCGGCTGAACGAAGGCTTGCTCGAAGAGATCGATCGAATTGTGGTGCCTGTAAAGAATTTGACCTGGCCCTCTGGCAGACCGGAAAACAGCGATGCCTGACTTGAGGTGCAGACTACTCTGAGAATCGATTCGCATCAGCACTTTTGGAAATACGATCCGGCACGGTACGGCTGGATCAGCGATGGCATGAGCGCGATTCGTCGTGATTTCCTTCCCGAGCATCTGGCCGAGGAAATCGCGCGCGCGGGCATCGACGGGACCCTTGCCGTTCAAGCCGGAGATCTTGCCGAAACGGAGTGGCTGCTCGATTTGGCGAACCAGTGGAGTTTTATTCGCGGCGTCGTGGGCTGGGTTCCCTTAACTGATCCGCGCGTCGAAGATACCATCGCACGGCTGGCGCGCAACCCGAAGCTGCGCGGCCTGCGCCATGTGGTCCAGGACGAGCCGGATCCGAATTACATATTGCGCGAAGATTTTAATGCAGGCATTCGCAAGCTGCGGACATTCGGGCTGACTTACGACATTCTGATCTTCGAGCGGCATCTTCCCCAAGCGATCCAATTTGTAGACAGGTATTCAGATCAGATCTTTGTGCTGGACCACATCGCGAAACCACGCATCAAAGCCGGCGAGATTTCACCCTGGCGCGAAAATATCAAGGAGCTTGCTAGGCGTCCAAACGTATACTGCAAGATTTCGGGAATAGTAACGGAAGCCGACTGGATGCGCTGGACGCCTGAGCAGATTCAGCGTTATATCGACGTTGTGTCAGAGGCTTTCGGTCCAAGGCGCCTCATGTTCGGCTCCGACTGGCCGGTGTGTCTGCTCGCAAGCCCCTATGCGAAATGGGTGATGTTAATGGAGCGGACGTGCGAAGCGCTCTCGATTTCAGAGCAAGACCGCATTTGGGGCGGCACGGCAATTGAAGCTTACGGGTTGAGAGAGAACGCGTGATCTGCAACGGCCGTACCTCAACGCGCCTTGCGGATTCAGGCCGCCAACCTATAAACTAGAGTTATTCGGGGCGTGGCTCAGCCTGGCTAGAGCGCCTGGTTCGGGACCAGGAGGTCGGTGGTTCGAATCCACTCGCCCCGACCAATCGTTTCTTCGATTTGCGTCATTGCTCAGGACGCCCCCTTCAAACCAGCCAGAATTTGATCGTAATGTCGATCATGATCTCGTCTATTTTCCCGA